>NZ_FWZT01000068.1 GCF_900177345.1 Pseudobacteriovorax antillogorgiicola | reverse complement strand
CGAGTTCTCCGTCTAATTTCCCTCATGACCCTTTCGAGCATATTGTTGGTCTTGATCCGGGTCCAGTGTTCACGAGGAAAGTGGTAGTAGCTGAAGGTCTCGTTGATGCCTTCCCTTACGCAGCTTGCCGCTTTGGGAAGCCTCATATCTTCAAGTTTAGAAATAATCTCCTTAGCCTTAGCATCGGCGGCCTCAAGATCCTCACTGGCGTGAACAGCTTTTAGCATAGCAGCAACTTCCTTAACACGACCTTTAGGGACCACGCTGAAAACGTTGCGATAAAAGTGCACGGTACATCGCTGCCACCTCGCTTCAGGAAAGCATGCCCCGATAGCCTGAGTCAGCCCTAGACACTTATCCGAGATGAACAGCTCAACACCACTCAAGCCACGTGACTTTAGACTAGTCACGAATTTCCGCCAGCTTTCAAAGTCTTCTTTAGCTCCCTCAGCAGCACCGAGTACCTCCCGGTAACCGTCCGCATCAACACCAATAGCAACGAGGATCGATACGTTTCTGACCTCACCACCCCAGCTACGCTTCATCCAGATGCCATCGAGATAAACGTAGCTATAAGTCCCAGAAATGGGTCTCTCAAGCCATGTTTCAATTCGGCCGTAGATCTTTTGATTGAGCTTCGAGACAGTTCCAGCGGAGACTTTTGTGCCCCACAGGGCCTCCGTGATATCCTCGACTCGTCTGACTGAGACCCCGGCAAGGTACATTTCGATCAGAGCCTCCTCAACAGAGGCCTCGCGCCTTCGGTATCGCTCGATGATCATGCTCTCAAATGGCAGCTTTCTGAGCCTTGGCACTTTGAGATTGACCTCCCCAGCCTTGGTCTGTAGCTTGCGGCCATAAGAGCCTGCACGGGTATCCTTGCGGCCCTCAGAGCGCTCGTAGCGCTTTGCGCCACAGATCTTGTCTGCTTCCTGGTCGAGCATCGTATTGAGCGTATCCTCGACCGTCGTCCGAACCATCTCACTGAGATGATTTTTCACTTCCGACTCGTTAATTTGCACGATAGACTTTACATCAGACATTATATTCTCCCTCATCTGATTAGGTTTTTGAAATTTTGTATTCCTAATTTTATCAGATTGAGGGCTTTTCTATGCC
>NZ_FWZT01000067.1 GCF_900177345.1 Pseudobacteriovorax antillogorgiicola | reverse complement strand
GGTGAGCAATCATTCTGTAGGCTTTTCCTGATTTTCTATATATTGCTTGATGACATCTATAGGTGCTCCCCCCGCTGATAACAAGCAATAGGCTCGCGTCCACATAACAGGTTTCCAGTAAAATTTTGCAAGATGATCACTGAAATCTCTCCTGATAAGCCTAGAGCTGACAGTCTTCAAATTATTGACGAATTTGCTAGGCTGGGCCGAAGGATGAAAGTCCAAAAGTAAGTGAATGTGATCCTGTTCTCCACTGAATTCGATAAGCCCAATATCCCATTTTTCACAGATATCTTTGCAGATCTCTTGAAGGCGATCGAGTATTTCTTTTGTGAAGCACTTTCGCCTGTACTTTGTTACCAGCACTAAGTGATAAGTAATCTTATATACGCAATGATGATGGGATCTTATTTGGTTTTTTGTCATTGACACTGTATTGCCTCCTGGCTATTATCTAGCTCATAAGAAGAGGAATTGCAATGGCAACAAAAACCCTAAAAATACGGATAAAAGACAGTACAGCTTGCAAGGAGCTGAACCGTATGGCTAGGGCAATCAATTTTGTCTGGAATTATTGCAACGAAACTTCGTTTGAAGCTGTTAGGAAAAATAGTCAATGGCTTTCCTATCAAGACCTACAGAGGCTGACTAAAGGAGCGAACAAGGAACTTGGGCTGAATTCTGCTTCCGTACAAATGGTTTGTCGTGAGTATGTAACACGAAGACGGCAGTTCAAGAAAAGAAAACTCAGATGGCGTGGTCGAAAGTCGTTGGGGTGGATTCCATTTCGCCATGATTGTATCAAGTTTAAAGACGGCATTGTGACCTTCAATAAGAAGCCCTACAGGCTGTTTCAACCGGATCGTCTTCCCGAATCTGACTACAAGAGCGGAGAGTTTTGTCAGGACTCTAAAGGTCGTTGGTATATCTGCATTCCAATCGAATACGAACCAGAACAATACGATGCTCGCGCTGAAGTTGGCATTGACCTTGGTCTGAAAGACGTCGCCACGCTCTCTAGTGGCAAAAAGGTATCTAACGGGCGCTATTATCGGATGATGGAGCGAAAGCTTTCTGGTGTGCAGAAGCACAAGAAAAAGAGGCAAGCTAGGAAAATCCACGCAAAGATTCGTAATAAGAGAATGGACGATCTCCACAAGGCCTCAACTGAAATCGTCCAAGAAAATTGCCTAATAGTTGTAGGTAAGTTTGGAGCCAAAGGCTTAGCCAAAACCAAAATGGCAAAATCTGTAAATGATGCGGCTACTACCGCATTCAAAACGATGCTGAAGTATAAAGCGAGCGCGCAACAGCATCGTATATTCGTAGAAGTTCCTGAGAACTGCTCAACTCAAATCTGTTCTAGCTGTGAAGAGATTCCAGATAGCGCACCGAAAGGTGTGAAAGATCTTGGGGTGAGAGAGTGGGTGTGCAGCAGTTGTGGAGCG
>NZ_FWZT01000066.1 GCF_900177345.1 Pseudobacteriovorax antillogorgiicola | reverse complement strand
CAGGCGGACCATAAGAATCTGTACACGACGTTCTTGCTGTTGAAACGTGTTTTGGAAAGTTCTCCAGAATTTGCTGATATAGCTCAAGCATTTATCGCGTATGTAACAGCCGTGACTCGGGCGGAGGAAAGAGATCCTTCGATTAAAGTGAAAAGTTTGGATGAGGTTGAAATCATGCTTTCTAAAAAAATTGATAATTGGATTGCAGAGGGTGAAGCCAGAGGAGAAGCCAGAGGCGAGGCTAAAGGAAAGGAAAAAGGCAAGATAGAGGGCAAGGTAGAGGGCAAGGTAGAGGGCAGAAAAGAGGCCCAACTAGCGATAGCACTGACACTTCTTCAGAAAGGTCTCGATAAGGCCATGATTGCTGAGGCAACCGAACTATCGCTGGAGGAAATTGAAGACCTGGCCAAAAATATCTGAATCGAGTCTATGTCTTTGGCCCCTATGGGACCTTTTTGCTAATCTCGTCCCATGGGTCGAGCTAGACAAGACATCGTGAAACCTTCTTCATTACTCCACGTGACTTTCAGGTGTCACAATCGGGAATTCTACTTTCATTCGCCAGAGATGAAAAAGCGCGTCTATCAGATTCTTTTAAAGTACCGTGAGACCTTTAATGTTCATATATTTGACTGGGTGATCATGAGTAATCATGTGCATTTGCTTGTGTATAGCCCAGATCGAGAAACCCTGTCTCGATATCTGCACAGTACCAACCTAGCGATTGCTAAGGTGATCAATCAAGCATTCAAAAGACGAGGGCAAGCCATCGAGGATCGCTTCAAGTCTCCGGTGATCGAAGATGAGAGCTATGCTCTGAACACGGTGGGCTATATCTGGCTCAATCCAGTACGAGCAAAGCTAGTTGATCCCCAGAATGCTCAAAACTATCGCTATAGCTCTCTATTTTTTAAATGGCGCGGACTTGACGACCCCCTGGTTTCAGATGACTCTGTGTTGGGTGAGCTTCTTGGGATTAGCCTTTTGCATGGAAGGTCCGTTCAGGAGTTTGCTCGTTATTGGTTGGAGGTTGTTCTTAATCGGATTTCTGGCTATATAAGTGAGGTATTTGAGAACCTTCACTCAATTGGTAGTTATGACTTTTGGAAGATAAGGCGCTTGATACCTCGGCTTTCGTCTGCTTGATCTTGGCTACAAGTAGGATAAATTCAGCAGATATTGTATCTGCAATTCCCTCTATTGTCTTCTTAGCTTATAACTCGTCATTTTATAATCTTCGATGTGAAATTTTCCCGCGTTGGATTGAATTTCTTTGCTTCGTCTTTTCATAGGCCTTGATTTCTTTGCTTTGACTTCGTTTGCTTAGGGTTTTTAGGGTGTTTTTTGATAAAGTGCTGGTTTTGCTCTCAAAGGTATCCGTTACGGTTATTACGCTCAAAGGTATCCGTTACGGTTATTACGGTTATTCCTTTTGATCCAGCCTACACCCAGCTATTTTCCTATCCAAAGATGGTGAGAGACCTGCTGGTAAACTTCGTCAAGCAGCCCTGGGTAAATGATATCGATTGGGATAGTTTGCATACCTTAAGCCCAAAGTTTGTCACTAAAAAGTTGAGAAAGCGTGAATCAGATATCATATGGACGGCGAAGTGGCATGATAGGGATCTTTACATCATTTTGTTTCTGGAGTTCCAAAGTTCCGTAGAT
>NZ_FWZT01000065.1 GCF_900177345.1 Pseudobacteriovorax antillogorgiicola | reverse complement strand
AAGACCTAGGTTCAGGGATGAACTACAACAAAAAAGGTCTTAAGAAACTTATTAAAAGCTTGTGCAATCAAGAAATCGGAAGACTTGTGATAACCCACAAGGATAGACTTCTTCGATTTGGGTCTGAATTGATTTTCTCTATTTGCGAGCATGTTGGTAGCGAAGTAGTAGTTATTAATTCCAGCGAAGAGAGTACATATGAAGAAGATTTAACTAGAGATGTACTGGAAATCATCACCGTATTCAACGCAAGATTATACGGCTCCCGATCACACAAAAACAAGAAGATTGTTCAAGCCTTAAAAGACGCTGCTGACGAGGTTTGCAAGTAAATGCCCAAAGTTTGCCGCATAGTAAAATCAAAAAATCTTAACAAGAGAAAGTATGATGAGCTTTGTGAGCAAGCTAATCTTCTTGGGAGTATTCGGAAAGAAGTCTGGCATCGTTTTGGTTCGGTCAACGGAGTTGGTGTTAACCATAGAAAAATAAGAGATGAATGGGTAAAAACAAGAGAATTTTCTCCTCTTCCAGCTAAGGCATGGAAAGAAACTCTTCGAGATACCCTTGATGATATCTCTCTATATGAAGAAGCTTGCAAGGTGAAGGTTAAACAAGATATTGCAAGTAGAACGAATAACAAAGACGAGAGAAAGAGGCTCTATACTCTTCTTAAGAAAAACGAATGGCCAAACGATCCGTTCCTTTCTCGGAAAATGCGAAAATACAAAAAACATGGAAGAACTAATGTATCTAATCAGATTATCCTTGAAGGAGGTGTTTACAGCCAATTCCTAGGAAAAGATGGCAATACGTGGCTTAAGGTTCCTACCTTTGAGAGAGGTAGAAAGCTGTGCATTCCGCTCAATTCGAATATCAAACTAAAAGGCTGTCTAAGGCTAATAATGAAAGACGGTTATGTTCAAATTCACTATGCAATAAAACAGAAAAAATTTGCAAAGTGTGGCGATGAGATACTAGGAATCGATAAAGGATATTCTGAAGCTTTCGCTGATAGCGAAGGTGACTTTTATGGTGAAAATCTTGGGAAGGTTCTTACTTCTGAAACTGAAAATCGAAATCGTAGAGGAAAGGCTAGAAACAAGCTGTTTCAGATTTCTAAGAAGAAACTTCATAAAGCAGCAAATATTCAAAAATACAACCTTGGAAGAAAAAAGCTTAATCGTAATATAGAAAAGAAGAAAATACTTGTTAGGGATATTGCTTTTGAGTCTGCTCATCGAATAGTTGATAAGGCTGTGGAGGTGAGGACAGAAGATCTCACCAAACCATTCTCCAGTAAAGAGAAATGGAAACGTTACAATAGATTAATGTCAGCTTGGGCCAAAGGTTCTCTGGCAGAAGCATTAGAATCAGTGACCAAGGCAAGAGGTTCTTGTCTGCGAGTTGTTAATGCTGCGTATACTTCACAAATGGACTCAAAGACTGGTCGTCTGGAAGGAAGGCGAGTTGGCGATAAGTTTCACCATGTGAATGGGGAAGTTTCGCAGGCTGATACAAACGCTGCGGTTAATATTAAGCATAGAGCTGATGACACTGAAATCAGTCTTTATACTCCTTACAAGGAGGTTAAAGCAATCTTGCTTAATAGACTTGCCGCCATCGGAAGAGTTAGCAGTCCCTTGGATTGTGACCGCCCTTCCAGGACTCCAGTTACACGCGAGAAA
>NZ_FWZT01000064.1 GCF_900177345.1 Pseudobacteriovorax antillogorgiicola | reverse complement strand
CTGACATTCTTCGACCCGCACAACTTGGGCAAAACCCCCGACATTTGCAGCTGAAAGCTACTATAAGAGACTCGGAGCAATCCGAGCATTTTAATCTCACAAAACCATGTTTTAGGAGACCGCAGCTAAGGAATTTTTCAAACTCTTTTCTCACGAAGTACGGCAGTGAGTTTTGATCAGGGTTGCTGTCTACCGTCTGAAAAAACTGATCCATATTCTGCTGTAAAACCTGGTACAGAATAGTCGACTCTGGATCACGCCTCTTATATTCGCTAAATGAATCTTCCATCCAAAAGAGCTATCCACCTTTTAGATTCTTTGGAAGAGACATTCACGACTAGGCGATGACTTCTTTAGTCATAGCATAAGTCAGGCAAATTCCCAGGTGGTCCAATATCATGGCCAAAGAGTATGTCAAATATATTAAAAATCCAGCCCTTCCCGGACTTCCAGATACGCGCAAGCTCCATCTGATGGCCACATTCCTTGCAACGAAAAGGATCTTCACCCCACCAAAGCTCTATCAAATCTTTGTAGCATGATCTAGCAGGTACCTCAGATCGCCTCTCAATTTCTGGAAGCAATACCAGTCGCCCCACCGCCTCACAAACCTTTGCCGTTAGCCTGCTACGATTGCTAGGCGACTGAAGGCCGTAGTACCGAATTCTTTTAAACCTTGGTGGCAGAATCTGCTGAACCATCCGGCCAATGAAGTTAATGACACTGGTGCGTTCAATCTCACTTTTTCCCGAGCTATGGCTGTTATATTTATAAACAACCTCGTCATTTCTAGAGCTATACTTCAGTAGACGCTTTAAGCTGATCTGCGGCCTACAAAGGTATTTGCTAAGATAGCGAATTAGATTCCTCCTTTTCTTTGGAGCAGGATTCACATCAATATGAGCATAGAAGCCCTTGTACCTTGACTCAGTTTCATTGAAGCCAGCCTCGAAATCACCTAACTCATCCCACTTTCTCATACCAGCAAGTAACGTTTCCTTCCAAGTTCGATTGAGTATAGAGAAATCAAATCTTTTTAAGGAAATCCATTGGCCCTCAGGGTTTATGCCACCGGACATCAACATTATATGCAAGTGCGGCTTGAAATCGCTTTTTCTTCCTACGGTGTGAAGTACAATGATGCAGCCACATTCAAGTTCTACTCCAGCGATCCCTTTCATGAAACTTTTTACGAACTCCCAACCCATTGATATGAATGCACTGTACAAGTCCCCTACAAATCTGTTCTTATAAAAGATCTTTCTGAACTGGGCTGGAATCGTCAGTACGAGGTGGCGATAGTCTACATCCTCGTAAAGCTTAGCTGCGATAGATTGAGCAAAGTTCTCACCATCAACCCGCCCGCACCTCAAACAAAATTTACTCTTGCAGGGTGAGCGACAATACGGCTATCCTTGCCGCAGTTAAGGCAGAGCTATTGATAAAAACCAAATACTGGATCGCCGCAACGAAGGACAGCCTCAACCTGCTTGTTGTAATGGAGCCTATCGTAGGAAGGGACTGCCGATTTAAATCTTCCCCAACCATCCGAAAATATCTTAAGGAAATCATTAGCCATAGGGTCAGCCTTTTGAAAATGTCCTAGGCTATTATATCAAGCTTTGAAATATCTCGTATCCTGCTGCAATTATGTATTTACTAGGCTATGGTTTTAAAATCGTTGAAAACAATAGTTCTCATAGTAA
>NZ_FWZT01000063.1 GCF_900177345.1 Pseudobacteriovorax antillogorgiicola | reverse complement strand
CCCTAATCCGAAATAAAATACTACTTGACAGGCATTGAGTTATTGGCTGATTTGATAATCGTCAATTCGACACTCATCACCCATTTTCCCAAATTATCCAAAGGTTAAGGTTACTAAAGAATAGGTTATTATATTGCGATAAAAAAATAGCCCCCTATGATCTTGATGCGAAAAAAATTCAAGCGTAGAAGGCTAAAAATCATGAATATCACCATTGAAACCACAGATAAAGACCTTTCCTCCCTAGCAGGAATGTTAATCTTCAAAAAGTTATGCGAGAAAGCCTATCCCGAAGACATTTTTGATAATAATAACATTCCCAGTCTAAAGTCAGGAATCGACAAAAACATAGTTAAATTGAAGCAACTAATATACGCATTTCAGGCTGGCGCTGAATGCTTAGATGACTTCAATAGACTTGCGATGGATAGCTCGTTTCGGGCTATCTGTGACGATAGAGTATACACCCCCAAAAGTATGGGAAATTTCCTAAGAACGTTCGATCAAATAAAATGCAAGAATTTGAACAGCCTCTTAAGCCGCACATCATTTAGGCTAAGAAGTAGCCTTTTCCCCACTGCGGAGTCGATTATTTTCGATATTGACTCTACTAGCAATCAGCAATATGGGAAGAAGATGGAAGGTGTAAATATGAACTACAAAGGTTTCAAAAGCCTAGATACAATTCAGGTTTTTGACGAACGAGGAATCCAGTATTGGAATGAAGTAAGATCCGGTAATACCCACACAGCCAAAGGATCACAAGAGATCATTCATAAAGTTTTTGCAGAAATTCCTGAAGAGATAAAATCCCTCAGAAAGTTCGTTAGAGCTGACAGTGGATACTGCACAAAAAGCTTTTTCGATGCATGCACTGTTAAGGACTCTGAATTTGTCATTTGCATGAGAAAACTAATGTATAGACCGCTTATTAAAATGGTTTCGGCCTGGGAAAAACAAGATACAAGCGAACCAAGCAGGGTGATATTTGTGGGTGGAAGAGAATGTGAGATTGGCGAAACAGTTTATAGGCCAAAGAATTCTCATCATGAGTTCAGGGTCATAATACTTAGGGCGGTAAAACCGGCTTCACTAAACAAATTAATCCTAGAAGAAAGTGACTACGATTACCAAGGTTGGGTTAGCAATATTTGTGAATCGATGTCTGCGGAAGAAGTAATTAAACTATACCGCAAGCGAGGCCATTGTGAAAACTTTATTAGAGAGCTTAAAAATGGGCTGGATTTACACCACTACCCTTGCCAAAAGCTACTAGCAAACAAGGCTTTTGGAATTATAGCAGCTTTATCTTATAATCTGATGAGGTTTGTTTCTCTAAAAGATAATCCCACCAACCCTAAATTTGCTAAGGCTATAAGATTTAAATTTGTTCACATTCCTTGCCAAGTTGTCCGCCACGCGAGGAAGGTTACATTTCGTTTTATGAATTCCCACTTTAAGGAGGTGAGTAAATGGCTTGAGGAATTCAGTAGAATGAAGGTTGGCTTACCCTTAGTAGCCACCTAGTTGCGGATGATCTTTGACAACCTAACAAAAGACTGAAGCCGTATTGATCTTCTAAGGGATTCGTGCGCTTTGTAGACTCAGAGTGATCAATAAAAGGCTGTTTTTTGCTATCTTCGCCCGTGAAAAAACGACTTCAGTATAAAATAAAACTGAAACCATATTTCGAACCCGAATACTCAGGTCGACTAATACATTAGGAGCGAAAAAAATCTAGAAGTTAAGTTTTAGGGTAGCTT
>NZ_FWZT01000062.1 GCF_900177345.1 Pseudobacteriovorax antillogorgiicola | reverse complement strand
GTAGTAAGCGAATGACTAAATCTGGACTTTATAAGACTTCCGAGAAGCTCGAGGTTATCCCTAAACAATACTACATTGTTCGTCATAAGAGGGTGATCTACAACTGTAACTCATGTCATGGAAGTATGTACAATGCTCCAATGCTGCCATCCATAATTCCTAGTTCGAACTATGGTGATAGTGTCATCATCGATATTGCCCTCTCTAAGTATTGTGATTTAATACCCATTGAAAGGTATAGTTCGATTGCTGCTCGAAGCGGTATCGAAGGCTTGCCACCCAATAGCTTGATTGGGCTAACTCATAGCCTAGCCCAATTTCTACAGCCAGTTTACGAACAGATCAAGGAAGAAGTTCTTTCGTCTGAGCTGGTCATGATGGACGAGACTCCTCACAAGATGCTTGAAGGTGATATTACAGCGAACTGGTATCTCTGGGGGTTTGCTACTCAGACTGCTTGTGTCTTTGAAGCTCACGGTACTAGGAGTGGAGATATCCCATTAAGCTTTCTCTTGGAATCTAGAACGCGCTATTTACTCACTGATGGCTATAGTGGCTACAAGAAAGCTATCGGCCAGTTGGCTAAGCAAGATAAAGAAGTAGAAGAAATCTACTGTAATGCTCATGCTTATCGCTACTTCAAAGACGCAGCGAAAACCTGGGAGGAAGAAACAGAAGTTTTTCGCAAGCTATACGGAGAAATCTACGAGCTAGAACGAAATGCTGAGACTGAAGAGCAGAAGATAGATGCTCGAAGTCAGATGGAACCTTTATTTATAGATCTTAAAAATCGGTGTGAGCTAGCAAAAGAAGCAACGATGCCTGGAAGCGCACATGAAAAAGCCGTCAACTACTTCTTAAATCATTTTGATGGCTTGAGTAAGTGTGTAGGAAATATAAAGCTCCCACTTGACAATAACTTTAGCGAACGACTGCTCCGTAGTCCGGTGATTGGGAGAAAAACTTGGTACGGAACCCACTCTAAGAGAGGGGCTCGTACCAGCTCTGTTCTATTCAGTATCGTAGAATCATGTAAGATAAACTCTATAAACCCAAGAAATTACTTCTCTTGGGTAGTGGAGCGAAGCCACAAAAACCAAGACCTCGTAACACCATTTCAATACGCATCCCTAATCGACTCAGGGTGACTCGATAAAGCGCTTATTAACCGTAGCGCCCTCAAAGAAAAGTGAAAACTCTGCCTGAGTGAGAATAATATCTCGCTTATAATAGGGATTCAATTTGGAGAATCTCCCTTTATCAAGCCTTTTCGCGATGATGACAAAACCTGTCCCATCGTAATAGAGGACTTTGACTCGGGTTCTGTTCTTGTTTACAAAGAGAAACATGTGACCAGACATTGGATCGGCGCCGATAACATCCTTTGTCTGTTTATATAGCGAATCGAAGGAAGCCCTCATGTCTGTAGGTTTCTTACAAGCAAAGACTCTCATGCGCCTACTAGGAAGCATTACGACACCTTTTTAAGGTATTCCACTAAGAGGTCTACTTTCCTAAATCGAATAATTTTTCCCTTTTCCTGAAGCTCAATATCACACGGTATGGCTGGTGGAGATACAGAGTCAGTAATACCCTCGATAGCGATCTCCTGAAATGGGGCTACAACTCCATCTCGTCGCAACTGCTTCGCTTTGCCGATCATTCGAGCCATCTTTTTGTGGTTACTGCCGATGGCACTATAAAAATCTCTGCTGGAACCTGTCCAGTTTTCCCAAGCTATGAGTATCTCTAGCAAGAGCTCATCGCTAACCTTGGTAACTCGACCTCCTTCTCCCCTGAATGAACTTAGTTTTTTCTTTAAGATCTCTAAATCCATAATACTGCCTTTCAATGAGTTAACTGTATGTAGTAATTGTAAGGAAAGGGAAAAAGGGCTTCAATACGCATAGATTCGACGACTTAC
>NZ_FWZT01000061.1 GCF_900177345.1 Pseudobacteriovorax antillogorgiicola | reverse complement strand
GTCAGAATCAGAAACTCCATCCGCGAGGCTCTGATCTCTGGTCATCGCTGGGCTCTTGCCAAGAACATGGGAAGTCAGCGCTACTTTGATGAAGTGGCAACAAGCGTCACCAACTACCTTGCCCGCCTTCAGAGGGATGGAGCCATAGCAGGGGGCGTCTGCTATCCAGACGAAGAGTCGAATACTCCTGACGCATTGGCAGATGGCAAGGCCTACTTTGTCTTTGAATACACCCCATCACCCGTTAGCGAGCGGCTAACGTTTAAAGAGCGAATCACCAACGACTACCTTAAGACACTAGGAGGCTAATGCTTGCTACCAAAATTCTTCAAAAACTTTGAAGTCTCGATCACTGGAACCAGCTTTAGAAATATCTGTGAAGAGATGAGTCTTCCAGAGCTTACTCTTAAGACAGAGGAGTGGCGCGGGGCCGGCATGGATGCACCCATCGAGATCGATGTGGGGATGGAAAAGCTGGAATCGACCCTAAAGTTTCCATCCCTTAATAAAGAGATCTTCCTACTCTATGGCCTTCAGCTCGGTGGGTCGGCGGGTATCATTGCAACGGGCGCCCTTCAGGGTCAGGCGGGAGAATCGGTTCCGGCTAAGGCTGTGATGCAGGGCGGTATCAAAAAGATCGCTTCTGGTCAGTGGAAGCCTGGCGATATGAAGGCAGCAGGCGTTGAAGTCACCGTCTCCCTTACCCGGTATATCCTAACGCTCGATCAATTCCCCCTTGCAACGATCGACATTGAAAACGGCATCAGAAACATTGCCGGCATCGACTACTACCAAAACATCAAGGCCACCCTTGGCCTCTAGGAGAGCTATTGAAGTACGAACTGATCTACCCCATGGAGTTTGAGGGAGAGGAAATTACCGCAATCAAACTCACTGAATTTCTAACAGTCGGACAGTCTCGGGCCATCAGCCGCGCCCAGTCCATTGAGGATGAAGAGGAGCGAGGCCTTGAGATCATGGCTATCATCCTTCAAAAGCCGCGGGCATTCATCGATCAGCTATCGACTGACGATTTGGAAGAGATTTCTGATGATGTGGAAAGGCTTCTAAGCAAGCCAAAAAAAAATCGAAGGAGAAGAGGAGGAGATCAAATTCAGAAAACTGCTGCGAATTCTATATAAAGAATTTGGTCTCCCCGTGGATACTTGCATCGGAATGAGTCTAGCAGAGTTTGATCTCTGGGTAAAAGCCCTTGAAGACGACGAAGAAACGCCACCTCCAAGCGACATCTGGGTAAACGCTAATGTCAAAGAATAGAAAAAAGGTCAGCATTGCTATTGCTGCCATGTTTGATCGCTCGTTCAGTGAAAGATTCGGGTCTGCAGAGAGTAAGGTCAATGCCCTTTCAAAGACGATTAGGGCAGCCGACCAGAGTTTGAAAAAGATTGACGCCTACAAAGCAATGGCAAAAGATCTTGCCACCCTTAAGGGGGAGCTCGGTGAAGCTAGCGATGCCCTTCGAAAAAGTGATGCTGACCTTAAAGCCAAGACAAAGGCTACCGACTCAGCAAGGGGCGCGCTCAAGGCTATGGCTGCCGAGCAGCGCCAGTACAAGCAGTCGCTTCTTAAGGAG
The DNA here is from genome assembly GCF_900177345.1 of Pseudobacteriovorax antillogorgiicola. Taxonomy (NCBI): domain Bacteria; kingdom Pseudomonadati; phylum Bdellovibrionota; class Oligoflexia; order Oligoflexales; family Pseudobacteriovoracaceae; genus Pseudobacteriovorax; species Pseudobacteriovorax antillogorgiicola. The sequence goes on along the minus strand of NZ_FWZT01000061.1, from coordinate 593 downwards.
ACGGAGGCTCTAAAAGATTCTAAGGCGGCCTACCGTGCCTTATCTAAGGCTCAGAAAGAAAAAGAGCAGGCCGCAAAGAAGGATGAGCAAAGGCTCCACGCCCTCAGCGCCAGCACGAGAAGACTTGGTCTTGAGCTTAGCCGTGAGGAGAAAGCTCTAAAAGGTGTGGAAACTGCCCTTAGGAAAGCAACAAGCGCAGCTAAGGGACAATCGAGTACCGATAAGAAGCAGGCAGCTCTGATCGCTAAACTCACTGCCGAGAAAGATCGTCATAAAAAGTCGATCGATCTTACAAGCAAGGCTCTTGTAAGAGAAACCAGAGAATCAAAGTCTCTTAGCCGAAGTCTCGGCGAGCAGCAAACTGCTCTTGAGCAAGGTAAAGCCGCTCTTAAAGCCCATTCTGACCGCATGAAAGAGCTTTCGAGTTCAGCAGCAAGAACAAAGGAAAAGATCCTTGAGTCAAAGAATGCCATCCAAAGGCATCGGGCTGCCCTTAGAGAACACAATAAGTCACTGGGATCCGCAAAGAAGGCCCAAGCGGCAGCCACTCAGGCCTTTGATAGGACTAACTCTAAAGTAAAAAAGCAGGAAGA
>NZ_FWZT01000060.1 GCF_900177345.1 Pseudobacteriovorax antillogorgiicola | reverse complement strand
GTCAGAATCAGAAACTCCATCCGCGAGGCTCTGATCTCTGGTCATCGCTGGGCTCTTGCCAAGAACATGGGAAGTCAGCGCTACTTTGATGAAGTTGCGACAAGCGTCACAAATTATCTTGCCCGTCTTCAACGGGATGGAGCCATAGCAGGGGGCGTTTGCTATCCAGACGAAGAGTCGAATACTCCTGACGCATTGGCAGATGGTAAGGCCTACTTTGTCTTTGAATACACCCCATCACCTGTTAGCGAGCGGCTAACGTTTAAAGAGCGAATCACCAACGACTATCTTAAGACACTAGGAGGCTAATGCTTGCTACCAAAATTCTTCAAAAACTTTGAAGTCTCGATCACTGGAACCAGCTTTAGAAACATCTGCGAAGAGATGAGTCTTCCAGAGCTTACTCTTAAGACGGAGGAGTGGCGCGGGGCCGGCATGGATGCTCCCATCGAGATCGATGTGGGGATGGAAAAGCTTGAGTCGACCCTAAAGTTTCCATCCCTTAATAAAGAGGTCTTCCTACTCTATGGCCTCCAGCTCGGCGGGTCGGCGGGTATCATTGCAACGGGCGCCCTTCAGGGGCAGGCGGGAGAATCGGTTCCGGCTAAGGCTGTCATGCAGGGCGGTATCAAAAAGATCGCTTCTGGCCAGTGGAAGCCTGGCGACATGAAGGCAGCCGGCGTTGAGGTTACCGTCTCATTAAGCCGCTACATTCTAACCCTTGATTCATTCCCCCTTGCAACGATCGACATTGAAAACGGCATCAGAAATATTGCCGGCATCGACTACTACCAAAACATAAGGGCCACCCTTGGCCTCTAGGAGAGCAATTGAAGTACGAACTGATCTATCCCATGGAGTTTGAGGGTGAGGAGATCACCGACATCAAACTCACTGAATTTATAACAGTCGGCCAGTCGAGAGCCATCAGCCGCGCTCAGTCCATTGAGGATGAGGAGGAGCGTGGCCTTGAGATCATGGCCGTCATTCTTCAGAAGCCTCGGGCATTCATCGATCAACTATCGACTGACGATTTGGAAGAGATTTCTGATGATGTGGAAAGGCTTCTAAGCAAGCCAAAAAAAAATCGAAGGAGAAGACGAGGAGATCAAATTCAGAAAGCTGCTACGCGTTCTATATAAAGAATTTGGTCTCCCCTCACATACTTTCATGGCCATGAGTCTAGCAGAGTTTGATCTCTGGGTAAAAGCCCTTGAAGACGAAGAAGAAAAAACACCTCCAAGCGACATCTGGGTAAACGCTAATGTCAAAGAATAGAAAAAAGGTCAGCATTGCCATTGCTGCCATGTTTGATCGCTCGTTCAGTGAGAGATTTGGATCTGCTGAGAATAAGATCAATGCCCTCTCAAAAACGATTAGGGCAGCGGATCAGAGTTTGAAAAAGATTGATGCCTACAAAGCGATGGCAAAAGATCTTGCCGACCTTAAGGGGGAACTCGGTGAAGCTAGCGATGCCCTTCGAAAAAGTGATGCTGACCTTAAAGCCAAGACAAAGGCTACCGACTCAGCAAGGGGTGCGCTCAAGGCTATCACTGCCGAGCAGCGCCAGTACAAGCAGTCGCTTCTTAAGGAGACGGAGGCTCTAAAAGAGTCTAAGGCGGCCTACCGCGCCTTGTCCAAGGCTCAGAAAGAAAGAGAGCTGGTCGCAAAGAAGGATGAGCAAAGGCTCAACGCCCTCAGCGCCAGCACGAGAAGACTTGGCCTAGAACTTAGCCGTGAAGAGAAAGCTCTAAAAGGTGTGGAAACTGCCCTTAGGAAAGCAACAAGCGCAGCTACGGGACAATCGAGTACCGATAAGAAGCAGGCGGCCCTTATCGCTAAACTCACTGCCGAGAAAGATCGTCATAAAAAGGCGATCGATCTTACAAGCAAGGTTCTTGTAAGAGAAACCAGAGAATCCAAATCCCTTAGCCGAAGCCTCGGTCAGCAGCAAACTGCTCTTGAGCAAGGCAAATCCGCTCTTAAAGCCCATTCTGACCGCATGAAAGAGCTTTCGAGTTCAGCTGCAAGAACAAAGGAAAAGATCCTTGAGTCAAAGAATGCCATCCAAAGGCATCGGGCTACCCTTAGGGAACACAATAAGTCACTGGGATCCGCAAAGAAGGCCCAAGCGGCAGCCACTCAGGCCTTTGATAGGACTAACTCTAAAGTAAAAAAGCAGGAAGA
>NZ_FWZT01000059.1 GCF_900177345.1 Pseudobacteriovorax antillogorgiicola | reverse complement strand
AATTCCGGCGAGTCATGTTAAAAAGGGGAAGCAGTTGCTTCCCCTTCGTTTTTTAGGCGTTGCGAATCATCGTCTGCATGAGGTTGCCTGTCTCGTGGAGCACCACGCCACCCACTGGTGACCAGCCCTTTTTAATGAAGTAGTTTACCTGGTCTTCCAAATTCCTTACGGAGTCTTCAACAAATAGCTTATATTCGGTGATAGCTCCGTTGCTAACCTTTGTGGGAACGGCTTTGCGGGCCGAAGTCTTTTTTACTTTAGCCTTCGTTGCCGCGCGAGATACCTTCTTTTTAGCTACCGTTTTTTTCTTGGTAGCCTTGGTCGCTTTTTTCTTAGTAGGAGTTTTTTTTGTGAGCTTCTTTTTCGCGCCAGCTTTTTTAGCTACCTTCTTCTTAGCTACTTTCTTCTTGGTAGCTTTCTTTTTTGCCATGAGATCCTCCAAGGATGAACGTATAAAACTCGCCTACAATTTTACTTCGATTCGGAATCCAGAGTAAACTGGCGTCAAGCTGTTGACAAGGGAATGTTAACAAGTCTCATATATTCATATGAACACCATATCAGGAGTTTCCTATGAAACGTTGGTTTGCTCTGCCCATATTTGCCTCTCTATCCTTCGCTTCCTGTGGCAAAGACGGTAGCACTGTTGTTAGTTTGTTGTGTGGAATTGGAAATGATTCAAGTGCATTAACCGTTGGTTTCAATCTTGCTGAGCTTGCCGGCCTGGGTTTGACGCAGAATGATGCTGTGGACAATACGACAATCAAAGACTTTTTGAACGACTCACTTGATTCATTTGTTACTGAAGATGTTTTGAGAGTTAAAACTGTTGAAACAGCAAAACCTGATGATACCACTGATAGCGTCCGGTTTCTTACCCTGAGCGGTACTCTGGCTGGAACATTTGGAGTGGCGAGCAGCTACTTTCGCGATGCTCTCGACGACAGTATTTTCGAGTATATCAACGACTCCTTCAACGTGAGTTCTTCAGCCCTTAGAATTCCAAAACAAACTCCTTTCGGGCCAATGTTTGGTGATCAGCACTTTCCTCAAAGGGCTCTAGCTGGTTTGACAACTCTGCAATCAAGTGGCGATCCACATCCCGAACAATGGGCGCTGGAGCAAACGGATTTCACAGCAGCGATGAACTATTTGTCCACGATCCAGGGTGGGGCAAGCAACCGTAGCAATGAGGTGATCGTTGCTGTTCTCGATACTGGAGTGGATAGTGAGCATCCTGATTTGCAAGATATTCTTGTGGATGGATATGACGCTGTTGGCTCATCAACAGGCACAGATGATGAAAATGGCCATGGAACTCATTGTGCAGGCATTATTGCATCTCAAGTGAAAACTGCTGGAACATCGCCCTTAGGAGTTGCATCGAGGGTCAATGTTAAGATCATGCCGATCAAGGTTTTAGACCAAAATGGTGCCGGGGGCTTTCAGGCCATTGAGAAAGGGGTTCGCTATGCCATGCGTTCTAGCCCCAAGCCCGAGGTCTTGTCCCTAAGCTTAGGCGCCGGCCTTGATTATGGTGATCTAGATGATCAAACCAAGACCTTAGTGAACCAGTTGTTCAAGGATGCTGTGGATGCTGGGATCATTGTTATCGTTGCAGCAGGTAACGAGGGCTGCCCACTTGGTGGCAGCTGCCGCGACAGCAATGGAATCTTCCCCAAAACCATCGACGAGTATATCGTCTTGCCTTGTATGTATCAGGATGTTGTCTGCGTCGGGGCTAGCGATCCAGATGAAAGCCTGGCGAGCTATAGCAACTATTCATCCCAAGAAGAACGCAGCTATCGGGTGAACGCTCACATCAACGCCCCTGGAACCAATATCTATTCTACCTGGCCGACAGATCAGACCAGTTACAAAACTATTAGCGGCACCAGTATGGCAACACCCTATGTCGCTGGCATCGCAGCGATCATGAAGTCGGTTTATCCTGAGTTAACCCAAGAGCAATTCATTGCCTTTGTTCAGTCTGGTCAGGTGGAGCCTTCAGAAATGGTTTCTAAGAGTGAGGTAGGTCGTCTCGACCTCTATAAATCACTGGTCGCTTTTGGCACAGATTCGACGATCGGGCTCAATGGGGGCACTCCCGATGGCTATTCAGAGCCTGCGGTAAATCCGGTGGATGGACCTGAAGAAAGCAGCTCTGGAAGCTCGCCTGTTTCGACTCTCTGGTCGGCTATCTGCCAATAAGGCATTCGGGGATCTCCTTCACTTACGGAATCGAATGATTTAACATGACTCGCCGGAAAG
>NZ_FWZT01000058.1 GCF_900177345.1 Pseudobacteriovorax antillogorgiicola | reverse complement strand
CATTGGTTAGCTTCATTGATGCCTCCTAGTTCTCGAGAGGCCTAGCATACACTAATGTTTGCCATAGTTTTTAGCATTATTGAGATCGGCTCTAGAGTTTCATCATCTGCTTTCCTGCAGACAACTTACCCCGCAGCTTCTTACCTGTATTTCCATTGGCAATCACAAGAGGTACTTTTAACTTTGATTTATCGGGAATCAACATGCTTCCAAACTTTGTACCTTTTTCCAAATTTCTAAAGGTCATACGAACTTGAAGATGTTTGCTCTGAATCAAATTTTTATCCATCTTATGCTCGGTGACAAGGGCAAGATTAATCTCACTACTCTTTTTAATGACATTTTTTTGATTCATTAAGACGAGCTTTTTTTCTATAAAGTCCTTTATTGCACTTTTCTGTTCCTGTAATTCTTTAAACGAGATACGCTCATTTTTATCCTTATCAAAATCAAAAAAGAGTTCAACTGGTAGGGTTGCTAGAATACTGACGCTATTCTTTTTCATTGAAATGACAACTGAATTCGAAATCGGTTGATGGGCATAAATAATACTAGCTGAAGTGACAACAGTAAGTAAAAGCGCAATCCAACTTATTCTTAAAACTTCTTTCATATAACTCACCTAGGAAGACAATTTAGATATCTCCCCTTTGAGAAGGGGATGCGAATAATACCGAATATGGTAGATATCGAAGTGTAAACCGATCAACCCGGCCCACCTCCTCCGCCACCGCCACCGCCACCGCCACCTCCGCTACTTCCACTAACTGCAAAAGAATCGTCGGCAACGCCCTTCAGACATGAAGGTAGAAACGGAAAGTAATTTGTCATGTAGTAGGCATAATCATAAGTATGGGTTACCGTTTCCCCGGAAACATCATCAACTGTTGAAACCGTATAAGTTCCGGATCGTCCATTGCACTCATCAAGATCACCTAAGCCTTCTACATATTCATAGTCCTCAATGTAAGCTCCATCGTATGTACCACCTAAACTCTCTCGTGTTCCTTCCTTCAGTGCGTAGCTGGTTCGAGGTTCGAAAATTGTCCCCGATTCAGCAGCAGCATTTTCGTAGGCATAAAGGCCGTATATTGGGTAGCCATCGGGAGCCCAACCGATGTGAGTAATAGCAGGGGAGGTAGGAAGAAGCGAGGTTGGTACACCGTGGTAATGGTACTGGCTACCGGTATCGAGTGGATGCGCATAGTTACAATCCAAGCCCGGATCAATACCACCTTCATTCCCAGTTGCTCCGATCAATAAGTTACCTCTTAAGCCTTCCCATTGCCAAACTGATCCATCGTCAGCAGTGGTAAAACCTCCAACTCCGGAATGAATATTTGCTCCATCTAGAATTACCCCTCCTAACCAGTCTGGAGGACGCAGATCTTCAGTGGTGCTACTCGTGTCTGGGGTGATGGGGACCTGGAGCTCGTATTCGGAAGGACCAATCTCTGATGGAATATCAGCTGTAGCAATTGGAAATGATGCAATGGGATGCGATGGAAGACTATTATGCGAAATGTAGCGGGTACTTCCTGATATATATTCAGTATAAGAGGGTGCCACAGATGGGTAGACCTCCTCAGAGGTCGAGTCACACTCGTAACTGATGGCGTCAATCTCTAGCGAACCATCCTCATTCCATACTACATCCCCTGTATAGGTATCTACCGCGGTTTCAACTTCTCCCGTTGTTTCACCAGTTGAATCATCGGAGTCATCGGACTCACATCCCAGGTACACTGTGCTGGCAGTCAATATCGAAGCAATGCAGCAAACTAACTTGGGTATTTTGCTAGTTTCTCTCTTCATTTGATCCTTTCCTAATACGATTATTATTTAATGGGACATTTAAACGACTTTCAAAGCTAAATTGGGAAACAAATATGACTCCCAGAGTTTCTACTTAGATGAAAATTTAGTGAAATATCTTGAAAAAAGTATACCAGACCACATTCAATCTCACTTAAATTTTTTAAAAACCCAATAACCTTACCTCTTACTGGGTTATCAACCCTAGCCAATGAGGTGATGAGAGGCGATACGGAAGACCTAGGAACTATAGTTCGCGAAGTATAGTGGATGCTACGTTTTACGTCGCAAAGTCAGGTTGTCAATGGCGATTGTTGCCGCGAGATTTGCCGCCATGCATGTCCAATGAAGGCGGTTTTGAGCGAATCAAATTGGCCATTGTCCACCATATAATGGTTTGAAGATCGTCGAAAGCCCGAGCCATAAGTTGGCCTAATTGATTCACACTCAGGAGAAACTAGTTTAATGGTGACAATGGTTTCGATGGCCTATAAAAGTAAAAGGTATGAAGCTGCCTATTCTTGTAGAAACGCTAGGTTCAGTCCTTCCCTAGCGGCCTTGTTTTATGCTCGATCTCGTGTTTCATCGTTTGTCGGAAGCTCCTCACCTTCAGAGCCTGATTCTTCAGCAACAGGTTCCACGGAGCTAGTTTCCTCTTCTTCGGGGTCATAGACATCCGCTGAACGACCACGTTCTCCTAAATGATCAACTAGAGACTGCGGGCCAACTATTAAGGTATGAGGATCACTATAGCCGCCAATATTATTGCCTTCGACATTTTCGACAATAAACTTGCTGCTATGAAACAAGTAGGCATTGATGTAATGGAAGGACTGTTCAGAAGCGTTCAAAGTAGAATCACCATAGATCGCAAAATGCAACGACGTCGCTGTTTCTTCTGGGTCGAAATCTCTTGTATTTAAGACACCTTCTTGCACCCCGCAATGAAGCTGATCTCCGCGGAGTTCACAGGTATTGTAGAGTGGTTTATAACGCGAAGAAAGATCACTTGATTCATTTCCTGAGCTACAGCTTATAAGAAAAACTATTGGCAAAAATACTGTTGCTTTCACTTCATGGCTCCGTTTTTAAACGCCTCATCATTGAGACCCCAGCTACGCAGCAAAAAACATGCCTCTCCAAACATCCATATACAAAAGGAGTTGAATCAAGAAAATTGCGTTTATGATCGAATTCGATTATGTCGTTTAGCAAAATTGTTTATAAAAGAATGTAGCTGAAAAGACAATATACAAGAGGGGTATAAACCTTGACTAGCTGCCGATGAGAACATGATACAAACTGAACTTATTCTAAGGGGAGAAAATAGTGCCTAGAGCCGATCTCAATAATGCTAAAAACTATGGCAAACATTAGTGTATGCTAGGCCTCTCGAGAACTAGGAGGCATCAATGAAGCTAACCAATG
>NZ_FWZT01000057.1 GCF_900177345.1 Pseudobacteriovorax antillogorgiicola | reverse complement strand
AAATCCATAATACTGCCTTTCAATGAGTTAACTGTATGTAGTAATTGTAAGGAAAGGGAAAAAGGGCTTCAATACGCATAGATTCGACGACTTACCGACTTTGCCACCATGGCCCTTTGCAACATGGTCAACAAATGCAAGACCCAGGCCAGTGCCATTTTCTTTGCCGTGGGTAGCTCCTCGTGTGAAGAGCTTGGGTATCAGTTTGTTAGGTACTCCATCTCCGTCATCTTTTACAAGTATGCTAAGCTTTGCACCTTCGAGGAGCCATGAAATCTCAACAATCGAATTTGCAGCTTCAATAGCATTAAAGAGGAGGTTGGATACAGCCCTTTCAACCTTGGGTAAATCTATTTGTAAGTCTTCTACGGACTTAGCATCAGAGCGGAGAATCACCGAGTGTTTCTCTGCGTAGCTTCGTGCGCTAGATATAGTTTCATCTAAATCCAGCCTACTTTTGTACGGCCGAACTTGGGATTCTAGGTCGGCTCGTTTTATCGAATCTGCCATTGATGATAAACGGTTTAGTGCTTTGACAAGGTTCTCTTTCTCATGTTCGTAGTCTTCTAGAGTACCGAAGGCTACTTTTTGGAAAATTGCCAGTGGACCCTTAAGGTCGTGGGCTATAGTTTGGGTAGTTTGACTTATTGCTTCTGATTTTGCAAGGGTCTTCGACTGCAAGACAATCTCACTTTGTAGCGAGTTTATTTTACTTTTCATCACACGCCAACTTTTTTCTATATTTGGCATCGCAGTTGAAAGGTAGTGGCTTGGAATATCGTTGTTTATCAGGTCATCAACTGCAGCATCAAATATTCTTAAGCGTTTATCTCTTTCTACTACCGCAAGGTAAGACATGGTAGCCATAAATATTAGGGATGCTACTAAAAGGAGAGCCAATACTGCAAAAAAGCTTTTGATAAGAAACACAGGATTCACTGAAAGTTCGATATAGTAATCACTTTTTTGAGGGAATCGATATTGAATTCGCCCTTTAAGGAATCCGCTTGAATAGAATGTAATATCATCTACTTTTTCAACCCCCTTTTTTGTAGGGAAGATCGACGGAACATTTCCAAAAAGCATCTGGACCTCAGGGGTGGTGGTATTCTTGTCTTTGACTAATGCAACGCCTTGTACAATCTTAGATGAAACAATTATTCTTCTATTTCTCGCAAAAGCTTCGAAAAAGTTTCCCTGTTCAATATTGGCTCTTTCACTAGCTAACCAACTTGACAGTATCTCAGTAGAAGAAAATTTTACGTGGGATACAAAAGAAAAATATAGTAGCAGACCAGCTACTACAAAAAATAACACAAGTGGTAAGACCACGAATCTGCTATCTTTAAAGTGTCTAAACACAGAATCTTTCAAGATCACCACCTATAAAAGGTCTCTGATTTTTGAAAACGCAGCGATTGGATAGTCTATGCTGTATTTCACCATCAATAAACAATTTTGGAAGCAGATATACATGAGAACCTGATTGACTTAACCTAGATTCAACTAACTTGTCTCCACTCCCAAAGCCGAAGAATGACAGTCTTCGCTGATATAAAGTCTTGAGAATAACACGCTCCTTATTCATAATATCCGGTTTAGTATCATCATATACAGAGCACATGGAAACTCCTGGGGAAACCTGAGCTGAATCAATGCTTCTAGGCATTGCACCGTGTGATCTTAGACAATCAATTAGCCTCCAAAGCTTTATCTTTGTAAAGAAGTTATTATTCATCGTTGGTCACAAAAAACTGCCATGGTGAAGTAGCCACTGTAACGAGAGAAACACGTGGTTCGAAATTAGTCAGATAGAGTCTTTGGTTATACTTATATACGTTAAAAATCCCCTTATCAAACATGTACCGACTAAACTTTTTTGCTTCCTCATCCAAGGTTTCACCGTCAAGGTCTTGAAGGTCTTCTATCTTCTTCTGCATCATTGGATCACGGGCTATAGCTTCTAAAGATTTATGAAGTCCCGGGGTAAAAAGCATCTGCAAATCTCCCATGGGGTCTATGGGCCAGAATCCTGTGGAGCCTAACTGTAGGTCAAAATTTCTGTCATCTCGAACCCCCTTTAAGCCAAATTCATCTAAAGTCAACTTAACTGCTTTAAGTCCGGGAGAGTTTTCTGGTAATCTTGATGACCAATAAATAACCTTATCGGCCTTAACAAAATTCACCTTTTCCTTATCCAAGCCTTTCGCAAGATCCTTCAAAGGAAGATACCCAGGCATAATACTTGTAAAAATAGACCCCTCTATGTCGTCGTCTAACCCAACTTCTGACAACTTCTCATAGAAAACTTTTTTAAAAACACTTCTATTGTCATTCGAAGCAAATATCTCTTTATCCGGGTTTAAATACAAGAGGTCGAACCTACTTTTAGGTCTGAGGGTAAGATGAAACCCCTTTTCATAAAAGTATGCAAAGCTCCTCGGCCACACAATGGATTCGTTTGTTGCAATTACTTTTCTAAGATTCGAACCAGAACTCACTTCAGAAGCTTGACTGAGGTTACTATATTCAAATACTATATTTTCCGCTAACCCTGGAAGGGCTGACCACCTTTTTACAAAAGAGATATAGGACGATCCTTCATCTTCGATTGTATATAACCCACTGGTAGGAATTTCATCGCAGACAAGTGTATTTCTTCGCAGATCGACACATCGTTTTGGTATGATAGAGAAAAGCTGTAAGGCAAGCCTAGAAAGAGGTCTCCTCACTTCTTTTGAAAATTTAATTCGGATTCTTCTGTTCTCGATAGAAATACCCTGGGGATAAATTTCTAAAGGGTTCGAAGATTCCGCCCAAGATTGCAAACCGACTATATCTCTAATCATTGGGAACTTTGGTCTTGTGAGCGCCATTCGCAAGATAGAAAAAGCCACATCTTCAGTTGTGATCAGAGAGCCATCCGAAAAGAAAATATTATTTTTTACAACTAATTCTACAATACGATGCTCTATGTCATACCTAAAGGACTTAAGTACTAAACTATAGAGCTGTTCATCCTGCCCGACTTCAATAGGTTTAGCGTAAATCATATCAAAGACTGGCAAATTCACCGTCGAATCACCATCAAGGGGATCTAGTGAAACGTACTTCTTAGTTTCCGTTACAATATATCTGTTTTTTAATATCGTTGATTGACTCGACTGACAAGTCATAGCAAGATAAAACGAAACTATTGAGAGTATAGCCAAAATAGAACTGAGTATCTTAAACATTGCTCATACCACGCTTGGGGAAGGGTTGTATTTTTCCACCTTGGTTTTTTGCAGGCTCACCCAATCGATCACGGGTGCCATTACCAGGTAAAGACTTTTTCACTGAATCTCAACATTCGAGAGTAGGACAAATCAGCTTCTAAAGAATAGATCGTTGAAGCTCCCCAAAAGTGCTGGACAAATCTAACTGAACGGCCTAATTCCCATAGTGAGGAGAATTACCGTGACTCAGAACAAACGAACCAGACCAACCTACAGCCAGGAATTTAAGGAACAAGCAGTCGCTAAGTACTTAGAA
>NZ_FWZT01000056.1 GCF_900177345.1 Pseudobacteriovorax antillogorgiicola | reverse complement strand
TTGACAAACTCAAGTCAAGCTTTGAAGCCATGATCTGCTTAGCGCTTTGCGAGATCAGCTTTAGGAGAATCGATTCGTCAGACAGAGCCTAGTTCGACACTTCGATCACCAGGGGTTAGCTCAACGACCCGTGCTCCCGCCTTCGGTTGCTCGCTGTCTGCTTCCTTTGCCACCTTACCTTGCTCCACCACCAATTCGCCATCGATGAAAAAGCGATACGCGGACGGAATTTCGTCAATTTTTAGCTTCACACTGCCCATAGGCCTGCGATCAAAATGCAAGGTTAGGCGATAGGTTCCGAAGCTGTTGCCTTTCATATGGAAGCCGTTAGCCTTGTTGTTGTGCCATTTGCCAGGTACGGCGGGTAATGCTTTAATGTTGCGCCATTAAAACTACTTAAAAAGCAGTTGGAGTATCAAGCTATTTTGTTCTCAGACTCTTCTTCCTTAAGCTCAAAATGAAAATTGAGCTTCTTGAAGACTGCAAGTAAATCTTTTTTCTTGAGTGGTTTGGTTAGAAGTTCATTCATCCCTGCGGCTTCAACCTTAGCCCTAGTTTCCAGTAATACATCGGCAGTCAAACAGACTATTGGAACCTCTGCTATTTCTGGATGCTTTCTTATAAGCTTAGCTGTTTCAATCCCATCAAGAACAGGCATCTGAAGGTCTAGCAGAATAAGGTCAGGCTTCAGCTCTAAACACCGATTGTAAAGCTCTTGACCATTTACAAAAATCTCTACATGAAGATTAAATTTGTCTAAACGTTTTTGAATAAGGAAACGGTTGATGTCGTTATCATCCGCAGCAAAGACCGTATAGTGTCTTCCTTGCTCTGAAGTGAAGGATTCTTCACCCTTAATCTCTCTAAGGGTACTGCTTTTTTCAATGGGTAGTACGATCTTGAATTCGGTCCCCTTCCCCCATTCGCTACTGACCTGAATACTTCCCTTCATATGCTCAACCAAACTTTTCACGATGCTAAGCCCTAAGCCAGAACCCTGCTGAAAAACTTTCTGTTTATCTATGACTTGATGAAATTCCTGGAAAATCGTCTTTAGATTCTCTTCTTTGATTCCCACACCCTGATCTTTAACAAGAATTGTAAGGACATTTTTTTTATAGGAGCACTCAAGACTAACCTGCTTGCCAGAATCGGTAAACTTAAAGGCATTATTCAGTAAGTTCACGATGATCTGAGTCAGCTTTGCCACATCTATGGTAATAAATATATTCTCTTCTACTTCAAGGCTCTTCACAAATTCGATTTTCTTATCCATGGCAAAGATAGACATTTGTTCGTAGATAGACTCCAGTAGCTCCTTAAGATTGACTTCTTCTGGTAGCCAAACGACTTTCCCTGAGGTAAATTTCGTATAGAAAAGTACGTCATTTAAGAGCTTTGCCAGGTGATCGCTCGAACGCCCGATATTTTTCAAATATCCAATTGTCTCAGCATTCTCATCCTTCCGATCGATCAATTGCTCTTCAGCTAATTCCACAAAACCAGTAATGGCATTCAGGGGAGTTCTGATTTCATGACTCATCTTGGCAAGAAATTGCCCTTTCGCCTGATTAGCAAGATGCTCTTGCTCGATCGCTTTATTTAGCTCAATCTGAGTAGAGTTTAGTTTTTCGACCTTATCTGCTAGTTCGTTGGTCCTTTGATCAACTTTATGCTCTAGGTCTTGGTTGAGTGCACGAATATTCTTTTCAGCAATATCTAGTTGAAAGAAAGACTGGGTGAATCGATAAGCAACCAGTGTTGATTGAAAGAATAGTAGGGAAAAAGTTCCTATATGGCTCCACTCTTCTCCTCCGATGCTTCCCATCGCTCGAAAAATATCATGCATACCAGCAAACACAAAGATAAGAGCACCACAAATAGATAGGACGGCTCCGTTTCTCCTTCTCAAAACTGCGCGAGATAGCAAAAACAGTAATGTCACACCAGAAGCTACTGTGGTCAGCTGAATAGGAAGCAAAAGCCTTGGATAAATGAGAGAAGACGTAGTGAGAATAATTGGAATAAAAACGCAGTATGGCAGGCAAATCGTCAAGACAAGTTTGTGACTAAACTCCTCTCTGAATTGACTTCTCATAAAGAGAAAAAATGAGGGAGTGATAAGAGCAAAACCTAGATATTCGAAAAACGGTCCTAAATTAGAATAGGATTCTGGCGGAAGGATTTGAAATAGGATCTGAGATGGGCCTGTAAAGCTTGATCGAATCCCAATACTCATACAGAAAATGGCAAAAAACAGAGAACCTCGATTGGACCTCCTGATAGCCCAAAGAAAAAGATGATAAAAAGACATGATAAGAATGGCACCAAGTACCAGAGCATCTTTAAAATAGGTGTCTTTCACTCGGGACGCCATTACAGAAGGCTTGGCAATCAATATGCTCCTGTGCTGCCCACCAAAGTAGTGGTGAAAGTTTGAGATCTGCATCGTCAAAGTATTCCAGCCTTGCCGAACCTGGACGAAAATAAGCTTATTGTTGGCTCCGATTTCCTCATCTTCATAGGTTTTTGCAACTGTACCTTGCTCAAACATGAGCCTTTCGTTGATCCAAACCTTTCTCGCCGAAGCTGTTGTCGGAAACTGCATCGCCACGGTCATTTCAGCGGGAAAATAGATTTCTTTTTGGTAAGTTGCAAAACTAATTCCCCTATCTACAGCCCAAGGCTGGCTCACAGAGGTAATATCAGGTTCCTGCTTGTTTCCTGTCACCTGATTAGGATCTAAAAGGGTCTGCCAGAAAACTGACCAAGGTCCACTGACTTCGACAGGCTTTTCCAACTGGAGCAGTTCACCTGACAACCTGCACCGATGCTCTTGAAGGCAAGGACTTTCATGAGACAAAGCTTGCCCATTAAGAAACACTCCAAGCATCAATTTACAAATCCAGCGGCACTGCAATCGAATAGCTCCGACTTTCTAATTTTCCCCTATATTATGTTTCGGCAGCAGATCGATTGAAAACTAGGCAAAATCATTACAGCTATAATCCTAATTCTCACACTGCGCCACAGACGTGGCTTTGATTCACCCTTAAGAAGGAGCCAATGCTGGATAGCTAAATAATAGAATATGGCCAAGATTGACCAAGAAATGAGTTAGAATCGCTGCTTCTAGAGATTGACTGCGGTAGTAGGCCAAGCCATAGACACCACCAGCAACTGTGGCCATAAAAACGTAGGTTAACCCACCAGCAAAGTGAGCCAACCCAAAAATCACAGCCGCCATAGCTATTCCCCAATACTGACCATTTTTTAATCTGCAAGAAAAAAAACTGATCAGAGAGGTTTGAATATAGGCTCTAAAAAATAGTTCCTCACTGACGCAAGTAAACAATAAGTTTTTATAGGCCCAGATAGGCAGAATCTCTGGATACTTTGGATTAAACCTAACCCAAGATACTAACAGTGACAGAGCAGCAATAAAGAGAAAGACAGGAATCGCAAAGAAGATACCTCTACTTAAACCTTTGACTAAGCTTTCGCGGTTGGCCTTTAGTCCAACAACAAGGATAAGAATCCAAGCGGCAAACTGCTTGTCCAGATTAAGATACATCGTATAGGGAAGACTGTCAGGAGCCAGGCGCAAGCCATCAACCACTTTCAAATTTTCAAATCCAGGTACCACATGCATTGATAATGCTAAAACTAAAACGATAAGAAGCAAGTGACCCAAACTTTTGGGAAGCAGCTTCACCCTTGAATTAGAAAAAAACCAGCCTAAACCGACACCAACGGCTATAATCAGTAAGCCAAGGCCGGAAACTCTCCCCTGGTAAATTGCCAACCCCAGGGTCGTCACAGCAATTAGGTAACTCCCATTGAGTCCATAAAACATCCCAATTGTTGCGAAACCAACTAAGCCAAATAAAACAATATCGAACCAGCTCAATGAACACTCCCTCAGCCCGCGGGTAGGTAAAACGAATCATGAAATTCGGATCTCTGATTTTTACAACTATTACATTATGGCATAATTTTGTGGGAATCCACCCACCTAGTTTCCCGTTGTTTCATCTAGGCTAAGAAGGTTGACGATAATTAGGGGAATATCGTCATGATTATCATCAGTTAAATTGTTTCCAGGTAATAGGAGACTACTGGCTTTACTAGTAAAAGCTTTCGTAGACATGTTCTTCTTTGGTCAAAAATTGACCCTTGGGCGGATCTGATCCAAGGCCAACATGATTCAGAATTTTAGTGATAGCCTCAACCTCCATTATGGCAGCGATCACTCGCACCCTTCCACCACATTTGGGACAGGTGGACAGCTCTATGCCAAAGGTCCGTTTTAGTAGTTCAGCCCACGGAATATATCTGGATGCCGATGAATCATCAGATTCGACCTCAGCTTCACCATCGTTCTTACATTCTTGCTGGAGATCACCCTGTCCGCAAGACCCGACTACTGAACCGCCAACAATCTTAGGGCTCAGTTTACTATGAGAAGAAAGACAACCGTAGTAGTTCACTTGATGTTTGTATGGCGGTGGGATCATCGATGCTAATTTCTCGATGAATTCCATAGGGGAAAACATGACATGAGTCGCCCCATCATAGGAGCTTTTCAGTTCGTAGAGGATATTGCCATTTTCATCGAGGCTTATACGCTCATGAGACACTGGGCCACGACCCAAGTAACGAAGAAGCTTTTCTAATCGATCTCTTTCATGGGCCTTGATTGACGTGGCAGCATGGATCGAAAATCCGTTCATCGACACACAACCATAAGATTGACTTTTCCTCCTCATATCCGAAGCTACTGCCTATTCTTCGCACCTTTAGACCAGCCCTTGATCCCAAAGCAATCCGGCTGGAAACTGAAGCTCTCTTCATGTGAGACAATGCCTCATGCTCTTCATAGCTTCCATCACCGATATAAACCTCTTCACCGTCTTCTGATAAACGTCCCATCTTCCGCAAATACTTGATCACTCGGCGAGAGACTCCAGGCACTACGCAGGCCAACTCATCGTTTTCAATCCCTGGAATACGAGTGAAGATTTGGCTACCACCTTCTTCTGTAGTGTAAAGACCATCCAAGACCAGAAG
>NZ_FWZT01000055.1 GCF_900177345.1 Pseudobacteriovorax antillogorgiicola | reverse complement strand
CAGAGGGTTTTTATATTTTTAGGCTGCGTCGAGCTACTCTCCCACTCTTATTAGAGCAGTACCATTGCCGCTGAGGAGCTTAGCTTCCGAGTTCGGGATGGGATCGGGCGTTTCCTCCTCGCCATTGACACAGCCAAATCTAGTTTTGGCTAAATGACGATAATCCTGCGTTGCTTCGTCGTCGGAGAAATCCTCACGACCCATGGGTCGCTGCGGTTTATCCGCTCCTTGCGCCTTGTCTTATCGCCATTTGGCCTAAAACTAGGATGCAGGACTATATTGAATAAGTGATGTAGATCAAAAGTATCGTTGAATCAAGTTACTTTTTTGATTTTTCTTTCGATGCTTGATGAATTCAAGTAAGGAGAGAAAGTGTCGTAAAATAAGCCTCACGATCGGTTAGTACTGGTCAGCTCCATACATTACTGTACTTCCACATCCAGCCTATCAACGTCCTAGTCTAGAACGGATCTTCAGAGGTAAACCTAGGGAAATCTAATCTTGAGGTGGGCTTCCCACTTAGATGCTTTCAGCGGTTATCCCATCCGAACATAGCTACCCTGCGGTGCCGCTGGCGCGACAACAGGTACACCATTGGTTCGTCCAACCCGGTCCTCTCGTACTAAGGTCAGCTCCTCTCAAATTTCCTGCGCCCACAGCAGATAGGGACCGAACTGTCTCACGACGTTCTGAACCCAGCTCGCGTACCACTTTAATTGGCGAACAGCCAAACCCTTGGGACCTGCTTCAGCCCCAGGATGTGATGAGCCGACATCGAGGTGCCAAACACCGCCGTCGATGTGAACTCTTGGGCGGTATCAGCCTGTTATCCCCGGAGTACCTTTTATCCGTTGAGCGATGGCCCTTCCATGCGGAACCACCGGATCACTAAGCCCTACTTTCGTACCTGCTCGACCTGTCGGTCTCGCAGTTAAGCTCCCTTATGCCTTTGCACTCTTCGACCGGTTTCCATTCGGTCTGAGGGAACCTTTGGGCGCCTCCGTTACTGTTTGGGAGGCGACCGCCCCAGTCAAACTACCCACCAGGCATTGTTCCTAGCCCAGATAATGGGCCGAGGTTAGGCAATCAGAATTATCAGGGTGGTATTTCAAGGATGACTCCCCTAAGACTGGCGCCCTAGGTTCAAAGTCTCCCACCTATCCTACACAAACAATTCCAATTACCAATGCCAAGCTGTAGTAAAGGTTCACGGGGTCTTTCCGTCTTGCTGCGGGTACCGGGCATCTTCACCCGGTTTTCAAATTCGCTGAGCACAAGGCCGAGACAGCGGGGAAGTCGTTACGCCATTCGTGCAGGTCGGAACTTACCCGACAAGGAATTTCGCTACCTTAGGACCGTTATAGTTACGGCCGCCGTTTACTGGGGCTTCAATTCGATGCTTCGCTAATGCTAACACCTCCTTTTAACCTTCCAGCACCGGGCAGGCGTCACACCCTATACATCATCTTGCGATTTAGCAGAGTGCTATGTTTTTGATAAACAGTCGCTACCCCCTCTTCTCTGCAACCTCACTACGCTTCAGGAGCAAGTCCTTACACGCTGGAGGCATACCTTATCCCGAAGTTACGGTATCAATTTGCCGAGTTCCTTAGCCTTGTTTCACTCAATCGCCTTAGTATTCTCTACCTGTCCACCTGAGTTGGTTTAGAGTACGGTTTCTATGTTTCAACGTTTAGCGGCTTTTCTTGTGAGCATGGGATTACTGCCTTCCGGTCCGAGGACCACCTCATCACCTCTCAGCCTTAGCGCTCCGGATTTTCCAAAAGCACCAGCCTACGGGCTTGAACTGGGATATCCATCACCCAGCGCAGCTACCCTTCTCCACCCCCGCATCACTCCGCATAGAAGTACAGGAATATTAACCTGTTATCCATCGATTACGCCTTTCGGCCTCACCTTAGGTGCCGACTAACCCTGGGAGGATTACCCTGGCCCAGGAAACCTTGGACTTCCGGCGGGAGAGTTTCTCACTCTCCTTATCGCTACTTATGCTAGCATGAGCTCTTGAAGGACCTCCAGCACCCCTCGCGGTGTACCTTCACAGGCGACTTCAATACTCGTCTACCATCCTTTCGGATCCATAGCTTCGGTGCAACACTTAGCCCCGTTACATCTTCCGCGCAGGAGCACTTGACCAGTGAGCTGTTACGCTTTCTTTAAAGGGTGGCTGCTTCTAAGCCAACCTCCTGGCTGTCTACGCACTCCCACAACGTTTTCCACTTAGTGTTGTCTTGGGGACCTTAGCTGATGGTCTGGGCTCTTTCCCTCTCGACTACGGACCTTCTCACCCGCAGTCTGACTGCCTAGTTTAGCTGTAATGGTATTCGGAGTTTGAGTGGGTTTGGTAATCTTGTGGGACCCCTAGCCCAATCAGTGCTCTACCCCCATTAAGGAACACTAGACGCTATACCTAAATATATTTCGACGAGAACCAGCTATCACTGAGTTTGATTAGCCTTTCACCCCTATCCACAGGTCATCCCAGAATTTTTCAACATTCAAGGGTTCGGTCCTCCACTAGGAATTACCCCAGCTTCAACCTGCCCATGGATAGATCACTCAGTTTCGGGTCTAACGCTACTGACTGTACGCCCTATTAAGACTCGCTTTCGCTGTGACTTCGGCCCTGAAGGCCTTAATCTTGCCGGCAACGTTAACTCGCTAGCTCATTATGCAAAAGGCACGCCGTCACTTTCGCTCCGACTGCTTGTAAGCGCTCGGTTTCAGGATCTATTTCACTCCCCTCAACGGGGTTCTTTTCACCTTTCCCTCACGGTACTGATTCACTATCGGTCACCAAGTAGTATTTAGCCTTAGAAGATGGTCCTCCTAGATTCAGACAGGGTTACACGTGTCCCGCCCTACTCAGGAACAGCTCAAATGCTTCAGACTTTCACATACGGGACTATCACCCTCTATGGTGAGCCTTTCCAGACTCTTTTGTTAGTCGTTCACATCGTAAGAGCTGCCCTACAACCCCATGGTGCAAGCACCATGGTTTAGGCTCTTCCGCGTTCGCTCGCCGCTACTAGCGGAATCTCAATTGATTTCTATTCCTCCGGGTACTGAGATGTTTCAGTTCCCCGGGTTAGCCACGTTAGCCTATGAATTCAGCTAACGTTACTGCCGAAGCAGTGGGTTTCCCCATTCAGAGATCTCCGGATCAAAGCTTGCTAAGCAGCTCCCCGAAGCATATCGCAGCTTGCCACGTCTTTCATCGCCTCTTGGTGCCAAGGCATCCACCGAACGCCCTTAGTAGCTTACCTCTACGTCACTCTCTCCCTACTTGAACGCATCAAGAAAAGGGATTGAACAAAGTAACTTTTGCGATTGAGATTCAACGATTTGAATCTACAAATTTGAGAATTGGTTTTCTCAATAGAAATTTGATTTTCTATCACTTATTCAATTGTCAAAGAGCATTGAGCAAAAAAAATCATCTTAGCGATGATCTAATTCTCTCAAAGCTGAACAGCTTCAGACGCGAATCACAAACTTCAACGTAGTATCGAGGTTTAACCTAGGACTAGCTCTCTGTTACCAGAGTTAGCTGAATTTCCTTAGAAAGGAGGTGATCCAGCCGCAGGTTCCCCTACGGCTACCTTGTTACGACTTCACCCCAATCACGGCCTCAACCTTGGTAAGCTGCCTCCGAAGTTAGCTCACTCACTTCTGGTTAAGACCACTTTCGTGGTGTGACGGGCGGTGTGTACAAGGCCCGGGAACGTATTCACCGGAGCGTGCTGATCTCCGATTACTAGCGATTCCAACTTCATGGAGTCGAGTTGCAGACTCCAATCCGGACTGAGACAGTGTTTTACAGGTTAGCTTGACCTCACGGTTTCGCAACTGTTTGTTTCTGCCATTGTAGTACGTGTGTAGCCCTGGCCGTAAGAGCCATGAGGACTTGACGTCATCCCCGCCTTCCTCCGGTTTGACACCGGCAGTCTCCCTAGAGTCCCCAACTTAATGCTGGTAACTAAGGATAGGGGTTGCGCTCGTTGCCGGACTTAACCGAACATTTCACAACACGAGCTGACGACAGCCATGCAGCATCTGTCACCGGGTCTCCGAAGAGAACACCTCATCTCTGAGGTTGTCCCGGGATGTCAAGGCCAGGTAAGGTTCTGCGCGTTGCTTCGAATTAAACCACATACTCCACCGCTTGTGCGGGCCCCCGTCAATTCCTTTGAGTTTTAGCCTTGCGACCGTACTCCCCAGGCGGGATACTTAATGTGTGAACTGCGGCACTCAGGGGGTTAACTCCCCAAACGCCTAGTATCCATCGTTTACGGTGTGGACTACCAGGGTATCTAATCCTGTTTGCTCCCCACACTTTCGCTCCTCAGCGTCAATACACTGCCAGGTAGGCGCCTTCGCCTCTGGTGTTCCTCCTAATCTCTACGAATTTCACTTCTCCACTAGGAATTCCCCCACCCTCTCAGGTATTCAAGAAAATCGGTTTCAACTGCAATTCCAAGGTTGAGCCCTGGGCTTTCACAATTGACCTGATCTCCCGCCTACGAGCGCTTTACGCCCAGTAATTCCGAACAACGCTTGCACCTTTCGTATTACCGCGGCTGCTGGCACGAAATTAGCCGGTGCTTCTTATGCAGATACCGTCAGACGTCTAGCCTATTTGACTAAACGCCCTTCTTCTCTGCCGAAAGGGCTTTACGACCCAAGAGCCTTCTTCACCCACGCGGCGTTGCTGCATCAGGCTTGCGCCCATTGTGCAATATTCCCCACTGCTGCCTCCCGTAGGAGTCTGGACCGTGTCTCAGTTCCAGTGTGGCTGATCATCCTCTCAGACCAGCTACGCATCGTCGCCTTGGTGAGCCATTACCTCACCAACTAGCTAATGCGACATGGGCCAATCTTCAGGCCGTAGCTTACAAGTAGAGGCCTCGTTTACTCCGAAGAGACCATGCGGTATTAGCAGTCGTTTCCAACTGTTATCCCCCACCTGAAGGTATGTTCCCATGCATTACTCACCCGTGCGCCACTCTACTCACCCCGAAGGGCTTTCTCGTTCGACTTGCATGTGTTAGGCACGCCGCCAGCGTTCGTTCTGAGCCAGGATCAAACTCTAACGTTTAAAATCTTGACTAGATTTAACTAGCTTACTTTTCTTTTTGTTGTCATCTCTCAGCAAAGCCTCCAGATGACAGGATGATGATTGCTCATCATTCCTCGAAATTGACGTTTGTAATTCTTTTGCGTCTTTAGCTATTCAGTTTTCAAAGAACTT
>NZ_FWZT01000054.1 GCF_900177345.1 Pseudobacteriovorax antillogorgiicola | reverse complement strand
GTTCCAGCCATAAGCTTTGAAGATAAGATGGCCAATGTTGCCGCTGTGACCAGCGCAGACGAAAAGCAGATGGCCTCTTTTAAGACAAAGATCGAGGAGCTCACCCGCTCAAAGGCGGCCCTATTTAGAGCGGGAGAAATCGCTGATGCTGGCGCCTTCCTCGGAATGGCTGGCTTTAGTCCTGAAAAGATCAATGCCTCCATCAAAGGTGTCTTAGATCTAGCAGCAGCTGGCAGGATGGAACTCGCCCAGACAGCTGACATATCGTCAAACATTCTTTCAGGCTTCAGCCTTCCCGCCGAAGAGATGGCGCGGGCAGCGAATACCCTATCGGCGACGATGACCTCATCCAATGTAGACCTTGAGATGCTGGGCGAGACCATGAAGTATGTGGCGCCCATTGGCTCTACCGTCTCCGCCTCCCTTGAAGAAGTGGCTGCGGCGGCAGGCCTTTTGGGGGATGTTGGTATCCAAGGCTCCATGGCTGGTACTGCTCTTAGGGCTATGACGACACGGCTTGCAGCACCGCCCAAGATGGCAAGAGAGGCCCTTGATATGCTCGGTGTCACAGCTAAAGACCTTGTGACGGGTAACCTTAGGCCTATGGCTGACGTCCTTCAGGAGATTTATAAGAAGACAGAAGACATGGGAGATGGCGCAAAGCTTGGCTACATCAAAAAGATCTTCGGCGAAGAAGCTGCAGCTGGAGCTTCTGAGCTTATAAAACAGGCTGGCCGGGGACGGCTTCAAGAAAAGATTGCCGTCCTAGAACTAGCTCCCGCCTACCGAAGAGTCACTGAAGAGCTAAAGGCCTTAAAGCCTGATCTCGCTGATGCTATGAAAATCGATCAGGGGCTTTCCGGTAAGGAGCTGCTTTCTGACTTCATCAAAAGCCTAGAAGGTCTTGATGGTAAGGCGATCCAAAAGCGGCTCAAAAAGCTAGGTCTCACTGATCAAAAGGCGATTACTGAACTCGTTGGTCGCTCAGATACTGAGGGCTTTGACAAGTTTCTTGGAAAACTAGAGGCGGTCAAATCAGCGGAAGACCTTGCGATTGAGAGGAACGGCAAGACAAGCCTTGCTCTAAAGCGGGTCGGCGTTGCCGCCAGCGAAACGGCGATTGCCATCGGATCAGTTTTCCTTCCGGCAATCGCTGAAATCGCAAGTAAAATTGCAGACACTGCCCTTGATCTAACACGGTTTGTGGAAAAAAACACCGAGCTTGTGAGGGCTCTAGGCATTGGCGCAGCAGCCTTTCTTAGTGCCAGGACTGCGGCTCTTGCTTATCAGGTGGTAAAGCTCGGTCTCACAAAGGCCATCCAAGGGGCAACCATCGCTCAGCGGATCTTCAACGCTGCAAGTAAGGCTAATATATTTGGCGCCATCATCACGGGCATCGTCCTTGTCATCAGCTACTGGGATGAGTTGAGTGCGATGATCGATAAAATCGCTGAGCAGCTTAAGGAGTTTTGGAACGATAATATCGAGCTCATCAACTCGGTCGCAAATAAGCTCCTAGATCTCGCTAAATTCATCCCTGGGGGGAGCTTTACCATCAATATGCTTGGTCTTGACCAAGGGGTCGATCTTAGAATTCCCGACCTAAAGCCAAGGCAAAGCCAAGGTCCAGTCATCAATCAGACCATCAACGTGAATGAGGCTGAACGCCCTGAAGTCGCAGCGAGAAAGATCAAAGAAGAGACCCTTAATCTATTTAAAAACGCAGGGAGCTATCCCCTCTTTGATCCGGTGGGGGTGTAGTTGGCGCTTCCCATTATTAGAAAGACCTACCTTTTAAAGCTCGGCGACTTTGTTTTTGAAGGGGATACCGCCCCCTTTTCAAAACTAAGCCGGAGCAGCGATTTTCGCTGGAAGTCCCTTGAGATCTTTGGCGAGGCACCTCGCTACCAATACCTAGGTCCAGGTGAGGACAGGTTCACTATTTCAGGCGCCTACTACCCCTTCCACAGAGGCGGCATGGAACCCATGGAGCGGCTTAGAGAAAAGGCAGGGATGGGAGAGCCACACCGCCTTATCTACGCCAATGAGAAGGTAGGCGAGAATATGGGCCTTTGGATCATTCTATCCATCAAGGAAACGAGGACTCATTTTCTACCGGATGGCTCGCCGAGAAAGATTGAGTTTCAGATCGAGATCAAACGCTATGGCTAAGCTCTACCGCCTAAAAGACGGCGATGAGATCGATGCCCTTATCTATGAGGAGTATGGTTTTACCGCGGGAGCCTTTGAAGAGGTCCTTCGTGCCAACCAAAAGATCTTAGGGCTTTTTCCCCGCGGCAGATACGAGCTAGGCCAAGGGGTAGATTACCTTCTCCTTCCAGAACTTAAACAAGCAACTCAGAGGAAAAAGATTGTGAGGCTATTTACTTGAAAGCAAGTTATCGGATCGAGTCGCCAAGGGGCGATATCACTCCAGAAATCAGATCACGGCTTATTGAGCTTACCATCACCGATGAATCAGGGGGCATAAGCGATGCCTGCTCCCTGGTCCTTTCGGATGAGCCAGAGCTTATCGAGCGGCCCCAGGCTGGCGATACCCTTAGGGTGGCTCTTGGCTATGAGGAAGTCCTCATTGAGATGGGGCGTTTCACCCTAAAGCCTATCGAAGCTAAGGGCTATCCAAGTCAGCTTAAACTCACCGCTACCGCCATCGCTGGAGCAAAGAGTCTTCTTAGCAAAAAGGAGAGGTCTTGGAACAATCAAAGCATCGGCGATATAGCCCGCGAGATCGCAGCGGAGAATGGCCTTACGGCAGCGGTTTCAAGCTACTTTGATGGCATAAAGATCAAACACATCGACCAGCATGAAAGTGATAGCTCGTTTCTAAGCCGAATCGCTGAGATCTATGACGGGGTCTATAAGCCCTTTGAAGATAGGCTCATCCTCATCAAAAAAGGGGAATCAGAAACGGCATCTGGCCGAAAGATCGAACCCATAACGATCAGCCGAGTCAAAGACTATTCCCTGAGCACTTCCACTGAAAAGACTTATACGGGCGTTAAAGCCTTCTACTGGGATGAGCGGCTAGCCGAGCGCAAGGAAGTCCTTGAAGGGGCTGAAGAGAGCGTCTTTGAGATCGACTTTCTTATGACTGATAAGGCCATGGCCGAGAGTATTGCGGCCTCAAAACTTCAAAAGCTTGAGCGGGAAAGCTCAAAGCTAACCCTAACAGTGACAGGAAACCAAGAGCTTTTCGCTGAGCGAAAGGCTGAGATATCTGGGGTACGACCTGATGTTGATGGCACCTGGCTCATTACAAAAGTAACCCACACGCTTAATGCGAGCGGATATATTTCTAAAGTTGAACTTGAAAGGACTAGCGAATGAAAAAACTAATTGGATTAACGCTGCTATCGACAGCAGCACTTGGAAGTGATTTTCCAAAAGACTCGGGCTACATCGAAGGAGGGAGAAGCCTCGGCGAGTACTCTGATATCGTCAACTACTACCCTGGCGAGGGGATTGTAGTCAGGCGAAAGCCAAGCGACATGAGAGAATGCACAAATGGCGATGACTGCCCGGCTGTCGTGATCATTGATCCCGATACAGGCCGCATCAATCTACTGGGAGATGTGAACATGCGCTCCCTTTACATCGGTGAAAGCCCCATCGTTAATAGCCAAGGGGACTGGCTTGGCAACATCGGAAACCTTAAAGGCGAGAAGGGCGACAAAGGCAATACTGGCCCCAAGGGTAATCCTGGACGTGATGCCGAGCCCTGTAAGGTACTCGCCGATCGCATTAGCTGCGGGACTACAGAGGTATTACTCTCTTCCCTTAAGGGTCCCCAAGGGAAACAAGGTCCCAAAGGACCAGCCGGAGCTCAGGGACCACAAGGGCCAAAGGGAGAAAAGGGTGACAAAGGTGACACCGGAGCCAAAGGTGATCCCGGACCACAGGGCAAAGTAGGACCCCAGGGACCAAAAGGCCCAAGTGGTGGTGCCGGATCGAAAGGTCCGAAAGGTGACAAAGGTGATAGCTGCTACTTCGATATGCCAGCCCTAAAAATTAGATGTGGCTCCACTTCAATCAACCTTAGCGAGATCACGGGTCCTAAAGGTCCAAAAGGCGACAAGGGCGACACTGGAGCTCCAGGGGCGAAAGGACCGAAGGGTGATAAAGGTGCTCAGGGTCCTGCCGGTCCCTCAGGACCAAAGGGCCCCAAAGGCGATAAGGGTGACAAAGGACCAGCCGGCCCTTCAGGGCCTAAAGGGGATAAGGGAGATAAAGGTGACCAGGGCATTCCCGGCAAAACTGGCAAGGGAGGTCTTCCTGGTAGAAAGGGTGATAAAGGCGACAAGGGGGATAAGGGCGACCCCGGAACAAAAATAATCGAATCCTGTCGTGTCGTTCGAGGTAGCTCAAAAAGTCGATCGCGAACCGCTAAAGCAGTTTGTGCTTCCAATGAGTTTGTATTGACTGGCGGTTGCTCTATAAACACTGAAAACTACCAATACGGACCTAGCATCAATCAGCCTGTGCTGATCGCTGGCAATAACTATTGGAGCTGTGCGAGCGGCGTATCGAACCAACCTGCTGGCTATATTAGAGCTACAGCTTTGTGCTGCAAGAAATAGAACTTCTACTTGGGACCCTTGGGTCCCAGGACCTCATTACAAGTGGAGAACAATCATCAACGAGAAAAATGAGTACTTAACCGATAACTTCACGCTGGCAGAGATATCTTGTCCGTGTGGTAACTGCGAAGCAAGAATTGATAACCGTCATTTGTTCAAGATACAGGCCCTTCGCGACATCATAGGTAAACCCTTTAAGGTCAACAGCTGGTTTCGCTGTCTGACCTATAATAGGACCCTAGCTGGAAGCTCCGAACAATCGAAGCACGTCTTTGGCAAGGCGACCGACATCTCAACTCGGGGATGGCCTGATGATGAGATCATGAACCTTATCTCGAAAGCCTACCTGCTGGGATTTAAGGGGATTGGGATCTATCCGACTTTTGTTCATCTTGATTCACGGGAGGGGGAGTTTAGGATGTGGGTTGGCGAGTGAAACACTATGGAGCTTTCGGCAAGGAGGCTATTGCGATCTACGAATTCACTTGAACCTATAAAACAAGCTACTTTTCTGCTATCCTACTATCATCAGGAGTGGTGTTGTGCGTTCAAAACTTGAACAGAAAAATGTTTCGATACAAAAACCTAGCAGCCAGTGAGAAACCATCCTTCGATTAAGAAAATTGAGTGAGATTTTCAGAATTCTCGATCAAAAGGGGAATTTCTACTGATGAATCTCAGATATAACGTCTCAGCATAAAAAAAAGGATCAATTCGGATCACGATTCGAGAGAATATATTCGTAATGTTTCCAAGAATATATTGTTAGCCTTGCTTGTGAAGGGGGAAGCAATGCTAGATCTTGAAGAGTTCAAGTTGTTTTTACGACAAACAATCGGTAAAGAAGGCTTAGAACTCTTGCATAGAAATGGATTTGAGTCAGATGAGCTAAGTTCTGTGTTTCATCAATTTTTCTCGCAAGAACTGGGAGTTGAAGAAATTGCTTCGACACTTGAAATAAGTAGCTCCCATGCTATGTCATGCCTTTTGAAGAGTTCTCTGATCGTGGCCAAAGCATACTGCCTTGTCAATCAAGAGAAGCAATGAAGACATTTACCTTCAGGTAAAAAATCTCCTAATTCTCACTTTCGGCAGTTGGATTCAAAAATCGATTGTATACAACCGAAGCTAAATACTCATTGTTAGATAATCAGAGCAAAGCTTTTTGTGGACTTATGATTAACCCGCTTATTTTTGATCTATCCAACCATTCACTGATACAGAACAGCTTTAATTGATTTTATCGTACCAGAATACCTGTGAGGCCGCTATTATTAGTCGCATTTTTGTTCCTGCCATCTTCGAGTACACTCATTATTGCCTATACAAACCCTATTCCAACCGTAGCAAGTGTTACCACTTCCACCGGCAATCGGAGCACTGATACCACCACCACCGCCATTACCAGGAGGGTTACTCCCACCACTACCACTACCTCCTCCAGATACGCGACGCATTCCTTGGTAAATCATTTTTTCGGAGATCTTACGTTTTGTCTTAGCGATCTTGATGCAATCGGGCTTGTCTTTTTCACATCTGGTGTAAAGATTATCAGACACTAGGTAACCCCACCAACTCATCCAATCGACAATAAATTTAGCTTTAGCCTTACAGCTATTGTAACGGCCTTCGCATTTCTGTAATTCTTCCA
Source organism: Pseudobacteriovorax antillogorgiicola (assembly GCF_900177345.1). Taxonomy (NCBI): domain Bacteria; kingdom Pseudomonadati; phylum Bdellovibrionota; class Oligoflexia; order Oligoflexales; family Pseudobacteriovoracaceae; genus Pseudobacteriovorax; species Pseudobacteriovorax antillogorgiicola. Next base: position 1,526 of record NZ_FWZT01000054.1, on the reverse strand, counting down.
GATACCAATCTGGTTCATCACTGTAATCTTCAAGCAAGCTGTTGAAGCGCTGTATACTAACAATTTTTAAAGCAGGTAGATTTTCTACGGTCTTAAAATTGAAATCATATGACTCGCTTGATATTTTTGATTCTAGCTTCCCATGGAAATTCATATTCATGTAATCGAACCAATTATTCGGACCGCTATGGCGCAAAGAAAACTTTTTGTTTTTGACAACAATACACGATTGATTGCTGGTATCTGTCAGACTATCGCTGGCACTCAAGCAAAACATCACATTATTGACTGAATCTAGAAACTCATTAACAAGATGATAAACTTTCTTGGGCTTTGGTTTGGGTGCTGGCTGATTACAAGCCAAGCGATCGGGTTGCTCAAGTCCAATTGGAACGGAATTACACACCTCGCGAGCATTTGCATTGATAGCTATAGCAAAAATCAGAACAATTAACCGTCTCATATAATCCCTATACATTAATTATTGACAATAAATACCGACAAGCTGACCGACAACATTAGGTTTTCTCACATCGCATTCTCTTAAAATGCGGCCAATATATTCATCTACAACTTTACTTCTGATATAGTTTTCGTAATTGATTTCACCCTGGTTTTCTTCAATGAAGCGATCAATGTAACCTTCCATTAGATTCTCTGCGCAGTTTCCTGTTTTGTGGGTCCGATCGAAAATAATCGCGTCATATAGTTTACATTTTCGAAAAGCGTCTTCTGAAACATCAGGCACCGCGACCTTGCTTAAGAGGCGAACATACCAAGGTCCTAGCCACATTCGCTCCTCTTCTGTTAGAGTACTATCACAGCCTAATGCGGCTAATAATGTCGCTGAAACTAAGATTGATCTGATCATAAATACTCCTTTACATTGGTTGTAGAGGAGATCTATCAGGCTTTTGCGGTATTTGGAACCAATTTAATTTTTCTTTGCATGGAGTAGCAATGAAGGTTTGGCTGAGGCCTACACGCAACTTGCTGGCATGGAGATTATGGAAGCGGAGAGCAAAAAACCTTTGGGATTAGGCTTCCTGTCGGGTTTGAAGTCCAACGGAACGAAACCTCACATTCGGCATTAGAAATATCGATTTTCCTCTCATAGCCTGATCTGGGATAGTCCACCAGTGCCAAATGCCCAAGCCATCAGGAAGAACTCGCCATTCAAAGCGAATTCATAAATGCCTTCCGAACCTCAGACTCCTGAATCCCAAGATAAGAAAGCGTCTGCTTCTGGTTTGAGTGATTGAACGCAACCATCAAAATCGGAAGTTCAGTTTTAAAGGTCACTCGCTGATGGTAACCAAAAGTTTTTCGAAGTGTGTGGCTGCCATAGTTTCCATGAAGTCCAACCTCAGAGCACCAACTTTTAACGAGGCGATGAAGTGATTGGACAGTGAGTCCAGAGCGCTGACCCTTTCAAGATAGCCAATCAATGGCTCAAGCCGCGGGTTTGAGCCATTCTAGAACTATCGATAGGCAGGATTTGAAAAATCGAATCGGCAGCCTGCATC
>NZ_FWZT01000053.1 GCF_900177345.1 Pseudobacteriovorax antillogorgiicola | reverse complement strand
TTCTAAGTACTTAGCGACTGCTTGTTCCTTAAATTCCTGGCTGTAGGTTGGTCTGGTTCGTTTGTTCTGAGTCACGGTAATTCTCCTCACTATGGGAATTAGGCCGTTCAGTTAGATTTGTCCAGCACTTTTGGGGAGCTTCAGTACTTCGTTGTTGATCTCTATGCAGAACTTAAGTCGATCAGACATGAACTTGCCTTTACCAAGACCCTCGAAGCTTACTGTTTTTCCTTCTGTCGTCCATTTTCCTGATGTTCTAATAAAGCGATCTTCACCATCACGAACGGGAAATCGCTCTTGGTAATGATGAAAGTGGTTCCCCTCCTCCTCAATCACGATAAAGTCCTCAGATCCAAAAGACTGAAGATATTTGTTGCCGGCAGCCATATTACCGTTTAAGTCGGGCAGTCTTTCCCCTTCGAAGAAGAATAGATCCATATAGTTGGGCTTTTCAAAGTTGTTGAGAAGATTGCAGTTTTTGTTGCCAAATAACAAATAGTTTGGTTTGCCGAGGCACTGAGAACTACTTTTTTGAACAAGAACAGAACATTGGTCACCTACCTTGAGATCCTTGTATGGATTATCTGAAATGCTGAGACTATCGGAACAGATACTTCCTTCATGACTTGTCTCTCCTACGGTTACTTCAGAATCAGATTGTGTCAACTGTGCTGAGTATCGGCATGTATCATTTTTCATGACTAGAAAGCTTTTCCCAGATTTTTGACTCAGATAAAGATCTGAGAACAGACTTTTTTCTACGTCAGCGAACTCACCGTCATTGCAGCTTGTGGCAAGGAGTTTCTGTTCCAAGCCTGCGTCACTGCCTCCGTTGTCGTTGGAATTCTTGCTGCTGTCAGATCCGCAAGCTGCGAGTAAAGATAGGGCTGAGACTACCAGTAGTTGTTTCTTCATGTTTATACCTTTCAGGTGAATAGAATGCCGGTTACAGAATCTAGCTGTAGCATCTATCATGCCAAGTTTTAAAAAATGTGGATTTGACTAAAACCCTTTATTTTTAAGGATTATTTTAAAAACACATTGGTTAGTCTGGTAAGAGTTTCCTGAATTTTATGAATTCTTTCCCATTTTTTGTGAAGTCATCTTTATGATACATAGGATGACCTCTAGGTGACACATTCAATTTTTTCAACCACAGATCGAATGATTTTAGCAGACTTGCCATCTGAACCTTAAGTCCAATATTCTTCTACCAAGATTGGTAGATCTCGTTTAGACAGATTTTTTCTTCCTCTGAACACTAATGGGTGTTCATATTAAGCACCAGTTGCTGTAAAGTACATTCTATTATCCATGGATTTTGACCACGAAAACTTCTGGTCAGCGTCTTGCTCAGGAAGGCTGACTCGACGATACGATGACATCTATACTAGTGCCTAGTCGATTTGAAGTTTCGGCGTTGTTGACTTTGTCACTCGCTCGTTACCGTACCCAGCACGTACTGTCTCCTCGCTCGCTCCTTGTCACCTAGCCGAGAATTCAACTTGACTAGGCACAAGCGAGACCTTTCTACACACGTAGACTAATTTGCCACCTTCTAGGTCGACAGGATCTCTGTTGAAGCTTGAAAATATGTCTTCAATAATAAATCCACAGGACTTCAGTAGGTGCTCCATCTCCACAGGGAATGTTAATTTCAGGTCTACTTCTCCATAAATCTCATTCTCAAGTCGATTATGAGAATAGTATTCTCGTTTGGTATCGTATTTAATGATTTGAGTCATGGGGTTGTATTGAGTTTTATAGTATACCTTCATACTGATATTTTTATTTAATGAGGTTTCACTAACCATCGAGAAGTCCTCTTCACGAAGAGTCTGGAGTGATTGCCTTGCAGGCCTAGTATCAAATACCAGCACCCCATTCTCGTCTAGGTGATCGTGAACACCTGTCAAAAATCGTCTCTGATCGTCAAGTGTCAAAAGAAACATAAATGAGTTTCCAGTGAGATATGCTAATGGAAATGTTTCACTTAGTTGAAGCGCTCTCATATCCATCAAGTGGTATCGACACCTGTCGGCATAGTTTTTTCCCTTGGCAGAAGCCAGCATATCCTCAGAAAGATCAACTCCCGTTACCTTTACACCTCTTTCAGCGAGCCAATTTGAGACTATTCCAGTACCACAGGCAATATCAAGAACTTTATTGCCCAGTTCTCGGGCACTTTGTAATAGAAAACGACGTTCGGGTTCATACTCGCTCTCGTTTTCTAAGTCGTATATCTCAGTAGCTGAGAATTCAGATGGGTTCTCGTTAGACATTAGTATTTTCCACTCTCTTTGCTATTACTTACGATGAACGAAACGTCTGATAGGATAATAGAGAAGAAAGTTCGAAAATATTGCAGTGCTCTAGGCCATAAAAAACCACTACCCTTCGTTGTGGAGTTGATATACAACACCGTGAGTAGCTTAGCTATCTGGCTCAAATCCTTGTCCTGTGCTAGGAAGCGATTCCATACCAATAGGCAGTCGTTCATAAATACAAATCAGACTTTGGAATATCACATGAAATTATTTGATCTACTAGGTGATCTGGATGAAGCCTCTCTTATATCTGTATTCTATAATTCCTGGCAAAAATTTGAAGAGAGAAAAAACTCATATTTTTCGTCAAAAGATATCGTTGTTGCTAACTTTTCCAGCTCTCTTCACCCGAATCTCGAATTTGATTTTATTTTGGAAGTCATTGAGGCAGCGCATTTACTTCTTGATAGAGTTTTAAAGAATGATGAATTATCCCTTGCCCAGAGGAAAATCAGACATAGCATTGACTTTCTAGAGCAAAAAGGTTCAAATCGCATTTTGAAGTTTCTAGAAGCTGAAAAGGCCCTATTTCCAGAAATAGACGTTGGTGTGCTAGAAAGATATCATGAAGCATACTTAGCATTAAAAGCGCAAAGTTCTAAAACCATCAGTGGGAAGCCGTTAGATGGAGCCACAATAAAAAACATATTGGAAACTAGGGGTAGAAGCTTGTTGGTTCGAATGGGTTTCGAAGCGCTCCTTCGAAAATACCCTCTTGAAGTAGTTGAGGCTAACAGCAACGATGGTTGGATGGTCCTAGTTATGCATGGAAGAGAAGCCCAAAATCTTCGTTCAGACTAACCCTAACAATAACTATCCTGATGATATCAGCTTTTTCGAGATCCTAGTACATGAGACCGCCCATTATTGCCACTTTGCTACCATATCAGATCTCAGAACCAAACATATTGATCCTACAAAAGATATTTTTTGTCTCCATGGTGTGGATGGATTCTTCATTGAAGGAGTTGCTCAATACCTCACTGAAGTTGTATTCCAAGAATTTGACGTCACAATTGAAGAAAGAGTCGCTAAAGCTTCGTGGGAGCTTCGTAGTGCCGTAATGTACTACAACTTGTATGGTCTTGGCCGTGGTCTCACTAGCTTGGATCAAGCGTCAGATCTTCATTCTCGGTTTCTAGGCCAAAGAAAAAACCTTGCTAAAAGCTATGAATACCTGATGAAGGATCGCTTGATGGCAACTCAAATGTTCAACTATTTCGCCTCGCTTATGATAATTAAGAATCACGCTTTCAGCAAAAACTTTGCTAGCAAATTCTACGAAAGCCTTTCTACTACAAGTCCTGAACAGTTCAAGGGTCTATTTACGAACTTAAATTGATCAAAGGTTCCGAATGCATGTATCATTCAAAGTGAATATTTCGCAAGAGCTCGAAATAGGCAGCAGAAACTGAGCCCACTAATGTTAGGTGCCTTCAAGGAACAGGAAACAAACCCTCGGTCTAGCGGAATTCATGGAAGAACAACGGCATAAGCACGTACATATGCAGTGCTTAAGTGGCTTATTTGGAGGGCCCTGTCATTCGTGATGGATAGCAATACAGAACCTCAATTGAAGAAGCTACTTCACTAGTGGACACTCATTGTGTGACGCTCCTCTTATCAAGAGCCAAAACAACCCGTCAGACAGGCTTAAAATTATGGCAGAGGCAAAAAAATAATTGATCTTAGTATCTCGATAGTTGCAATGTCTAGGGGTGATTCGGTTCCTTGACTGGAGTCGATGGATCACTTTGTCGCAAAATCTCTTTTAGACCAGGAGCCGTCGAAGTTTCGAAGACCCATAGCTGGTCTGACTGCATGAAGGCAAGGCTAGGAGCGAGGAAGAGCCATACCGGCAAAATGGTGACGATGAGGGACAACGGATTGTATTTATCAAGGCATGTTCAGATGCTTGTGTTCAAAACATCAATAGCCCCTAGGCCAAGGATCAAAATTGCGGCAGCGCTATTTATAATTGATGAGGTTCGAGCATGAGTCGCGATAAGTGCATATCAGCATACCGCCATCACCTTGCTAACTTAATCATAGAATATCAAATCATGATTGCTCGAAGTAAGCAGGACAAGATAACGGATAATGAGTTCATCGAAAAAATTGAATCTATTGGTTCTAGGATTCAACACGAAACTCAAAAACTACAAGAGCACTTAAAAAGCTTAGAGTAAGGTGGCAATGAGACGAATTCTTATAGTTGAAGATGCTGAAGAACAGCTTCAGTGGTATGAAAGTCTGGTTGAGGGAGCCTTTCAATACTTCTTAGCCAAAACTCCTGACGAAGCCAAACACCTACTTGATACTGAAGCTATCGAACTCTTATTAACTGACATCCATCTAACCCAGGATTCGACTCTTTCAAGTTTCGAAGGGTTTGACATAATCCAGTATGCAAAAGAAAACCACCCAGAGGTCCTTGTCATTGCGATGTCGGCGGATCCTAAAATCACTACCTACCGTCGTGCCCATGAGCTGGGAGCGGACCATTGGCTAAAAAAGCCGGTCATTGAGCTGCAAGAACTACAAATTGCAATCGACGCTGCTAAAAGTAATCAGTACCTCAAGCGGCTCAAACGCAGCAATAGTCTGAAACCTGACACCAACTATAATCACATTTGCGAAGATGGGCTTGTCATCAGTGACGAAGTCAGACGCTATGTTAGAGGCGTCGCAAAATCACGAACAATTCCATGTGTTATTTACGGAGAAACAGGGACTGGCAAAGAAGAAGTTGCAAAACTAATTCACAAACGGCGGACAGAGACTGAAGGCACACTTCCTTTCATGGCGGTAAACTGTGCAAATCTCAACAGCGATATGGCAGCTTCTATATTATTCGGCCATCGAAAAGGGGCCTTTACCGGTGCTGAAAAAACCACTAACGGCATGATTGGAGAAGCAGATAGGGGAATCTTATTTCTTGACGAAATCCATAGGCTGGATGAAGAATGCCAATCGAGACTACTACGAGTGTTAAACGATGGCACCTATCAACGGCTTGGAGATACAAAAACCCTCCATTCGTCTTTTCAAGTAATTGCAGCTTCGAGCAAAGATCTTGATGATGCCGTTATCGACGGCGAATTTCTCATGGACTTGAGATCTAGACTAACAGGAGTGGATATCCACCTGCTTGCTTTAAGGGATCGCCCAGACGACTTCGATCCACTGATAAAGCTTTTCTTTGCCCGCGAGAATATCAAGGTTTCGGAGCCGGAAATGGACCGAATTATTAGTCGCTGCAAGAGTTACTACTGGCAAGGCAATATCCGCCAACTCTTCAATGTACTCAAGTCGTTCGCTACAATGTGTATCTTGAATGAAGAACCTTTGGAAGCGGATAAACTTCCAGAATACAAAACGATGCTAGCACCGGGGCAAGGCGCTCAGAAATCTCGTGAAAAGAATTGGCAGCGACCAATGAAAGAAAGTCTCGAAGAGCTTGAAAAACAGATCTTGATTAAAGCTTTGGCGTCTTGCAAATCAAAGTCTGAAGCCAATCAGATACTGAAGATGAACCGTTCGACGTTTGATTCTAGGCTTTCAAAATATGGCCTTGATTAGTTTACTGCCTAGAACTAGTGCTTAGTCACATTGGATTCTCGGCTAGGCGTCGAGGAATGATTGAGGAGATAGTACTCCCGTACAGCGACGATTGAGAGACGAAGACAACAACGCCGAGAATCCAATGTGACTAAGCACTAGTGAGTACGACTTATGGTTCGTCTTGCTCAGCAATGAGTACCTCTAAAGCCGGAAAGCTCACTGTTGCCCGTAAGTCTACATGTTTGTTGAATGAAACATCCAGTAATCTGAGGTTTGGAAGCTCTGCTAAGGCTTCAAGGCTGACCACGTGGTTGTGCTGGAGCCTCAGTTCCTCAAGATTCACTAAGTTTGACAGAGGCTGTAAATTGTAAACCTTTTGACCGAAAATCATAAGTTTCTTTAGCTTGGTAAAAAAGGCAAGAGGTTCCAAATTTGTGATAGCCTCTGGAGTTACTGGGGGTAAGTCAAATATTATGAGACTTTCCTTCCTATCAATCGCATTGAAAAGAACCTTGCAACCTTGATGACCAGTATCCTTTCTTAATCGCGCGATGGTTGTTTCAACACCAATTGAGGAAGGATTTTCACACAGAGATACAAACTGAACTTCGTTCTCATTCACTGGCTCATCAGGGTCGGTTTCGACGCATACTTGATCTGCCTCAATCTGTTTGAGAGACACTGCCGTTTCGATACGTCCGTCTAAGCATATCACATTGTATAAACCATCATCGCGAATAACTGCCTTTTTTACATCCTTAAAGGCTTGGAGCTTCGATGGTGACTCGGAACGTTGGCAAGCAATTGCTAACGAAAGAAACAGAAAGAATCTCATATGACTTCTCCTAAAACTTTGCCAGCTTGTTAACATGATTGCATTAGATACTCAAGGTTCAGATTTTCAAGAACAGCGAAAAAATGGATAGAGAGACAAATATTTTAGAGATCTAGTTTCTCAAAATGCTCTCTATGCTCTGTTACTTCTTGCTCGGAGCAATGCTTACCAAAATGTCTTGCAAACTCCTAACTTCTAAACATCGGAAGAGTGTTCCCTTGATCCTATAGGTATAGAATATTCTAACCAGCCTGATTGGGGTTTGTATCGCAATTTTGTTGATAATTTGAGGAGTAGATTTCTTTCAGCTAGGCTATGAATAGATTACCTAGATTTGCATCTGTTAAACAAAAGCTGCATGGAACAAGATTGCCTGTAAATTATAGGTATAGGTGTCTCACACTCCCCTGGCACATAGCGACCGAGCCTATGACGGTTAAGCGAACTTGCTTCAACACCTACACCCAGCAACTCTTCGGTCGGAAGCTGTTCAAAAAACTCTGTTGTCATGGACAATGGCTTGTCAGTATACCCGAGTCCATTGATGATCATAGCGGCCACAGCCTGCCCAGTAGAGACAGATTCGTTGCCTGAAGAGCCTAACCGTCGATCGACGTAACTATCAATACCCAAATCTCTGATCACGCCAGCAACTACTACCATGGTGATCAATTCGTTTTACGTGAAAGTCATCATTAATCATAATAATCTCAGGATGTTGTTAACTGATGACCCTTTGTGCCTCTTGATGTCAAATTAATCAAATTAAGATTCCGAGCTTTGCTCGATGTCGGGTTCTAAATCCGTTTCCACCGCTTGCTCCTAAGAACATGTTTTCAGGCTAGTTTATACGGGAGTATTTGGTGATATGGCGTGCAATCGATTGCAGTTATTTAGTATAATGTTCTATTAGGGGGGGCTGACTTTTATAATCTTTAAGAGTACAGTTTCCTGTAGGTATCCTCACGAGTGGTTAGAAGTAATAGATGAATATAATCTAACTAGCCTTTTTTTCTGTCCTCTGGAACAGAGTTTCTAACTCTCTTTGAATACTTGCGCGAGTAAATGGTTTGGAAAGAAAGGCGTCGAAGCCTGCTCTATAGCATCGCTGTCTTACTTCCTCGAAAATATCAGCGGTGAGGGCTACAAAATAGGGTCTATATGGTAACTGTGACTGGAACTTAGATAACGCTTCGAATCCGTCAATAATCGGCATATGCAAATCTAAGATTATTACGTCAAATCGCTTTTCAAGGCTGATATCGATAGCATCCAGTATATTCAATGATACTTCACTTTGTACTTTCATCTGATCGAGGAAGGCGTGTGCTAGCTCCAGGTTGATGCTATTGTCGTCTACAACTAGCACCTTGAGATTTTGGATATCGACTGACTCTGAACTACTTCCTTCAACAATGCTCACCCCTTTCGCTTCTGCAAACTTGAAGCTTGCTCTGAAAACAGTGCCCTTACTCACCTCACTCTCAACAGTAATTTTTCCACCCATTGCCTGCGTCAATAGTTTAACGATTGAAAGCCCAAGACCAGTACCCCCAAATTTTCTTGTAGTCTCCGAGTCAGCTTGTTTAAATTGTTCGAAGATCGTATCGAGCCGAGATTTGGGAATCCCTATTCCCGTGTCTTGAACCTGTAGAATGAATGTATTCTTGTGATTTATACACTCCACCGTGACAGACCCCTTCTTCGTGAACTTGAGTGCATTGGAAAGAAGATTGTTTAGGATTTGTTTGAATCGATGCTCGTCTCCAGAGACGTGTGTCTCCCCTTGGTACTTGAATTGAAGGCTTATTGCCTTCTCTTTCGCTAGCTCTTGGAAAAGAGAGATCGTATCTTCTACAGATTGTTTAATGTCGAAAGCTCTATTTTCCAGATCAAGATTGCCGCTTTCAATCTTAGAGAAATCCAAGATATCATTCAATATATTCAGCAAGGTTCGTCCACTTGAATCTACAATCTGACTGTATCTTTTTATAGTTGGGTCTTGGGTTTTCTCCATCGTGAGGGCGTTCATACCCAGAACAGCGTTCATAGGAGTTCTTATTTCATGGCTCATGGTTGCTAGAAATCGGGATTTTTCTCTAAGGGCTGTTTTGGCTTGTTGCTCAGCTAGTTTTTGAGGCGTGATATTGGTATGAGTACCAGTAAATCGGGTTGGCTTTCCTTCACTATCTCTTTCGACTACCTTCCCTCTGTCTAGTATGTATAGCCAGCTCCCATCCTTATGCCTCATCCGATGAATGTTTTCGTAGAAATCAACTTTGCCTTCCATGTGAGCTGTTATATCTGCATAGCATTGTTCAATGTCGTCAGGATGAACCTTTGAAGACCAGGTATCCAAGGTGTCTTCGATTTCATCGTAAGAGTAGCCTAACATTTCTGCCCATCTTTCATCAAAATGGACCTCATTAGTTTGAGGGTTCCAGTCCCACATGCCTAATCTGGTGCCTTGTAGAACTAGGTTCTGTCTGACGAATACCTAAAAATGGTGTATGATCCTCGAAACTTCTAGGAGACACACCTTGGCTGGTCGTTTTGAGCTCACGGATGAGCAATTTGGGTTGATCAAAGATCTTCTGCCCCCTACAGGAAAACGGAATATGTCAGGGTGTTTGAGACAATTAGGGTGAAAGTTTAGTATAACAATCACCCCAAAACGGGTATAGACTTCCTTACCACCGGTACATTTATACCCACAGAATCAGCGGGTACTGGCAGTCTAGGTCCGGACTTTGGAAACCTTTCTGGATAGGCTTCAAAAGCTTGCTTGAGAACCGCAGCTCTCTTCTTAGCTACAGACTTATCTTTACCTTGATGAACAGTTTCAGGCGTCATCAAGCCAAGATTTATGTGTCGATGCTCAGTGTTGTACCAACCAAAAAACTTTTGCAAGCATTCACTAGCATCTTCTGGGCTCTCATACCAAGCTTTGAAGTAGCGATGGTATTTGAGTG
>NZ_FWZT01000052.1 GCF_900177345.1 Pseudobacteriovorax antillogorgiicola | reverse complement strand
AGCCACAAGTGATTACAGGTGGTTACAACGATAATGTCACAGAAACCTATCTTAAATTCTTATTCAATGTGTGTCGAACGAGCCCGGACAGCACACATGGAAATAAATACTTTGAAGGTCATCAATTCACTAATTTTGTGTTGATTGTTAACGGCGATATCATTCCACTAGCGAGCGTACCGTTGTACAGTCATTACCATTGTAAGGAGCTTGGTATAAGATATCAGTCTGAGATAGAAATTGTTACTCAATGGATTGAAATGTTGCCAGAGAGTGAGCTATTGACCGCTGATATATTGTCTAAAATCTATGTTCTACTCGACTCTGGTTACGATGCCAAGTCGATTCAAAATGCCATTCAGGATGCTGGACTTAATTTCATTGCCTCTATCACATGTGGAAGAAATGTTAACGGATTACCGGTAAAGGATTACTTCAGACGTAATCGTCATATTCCATGGAGAACCATCCAGATGAAAACTGGCACTGGTATTGGAAATAGGGTACGGAAGTATCGCGCTCGAACAGCAAAAAATGTACACCTCAAGGGATCTGGGGAAGTGACCGTTTTCTGTTCGGAAAAAAGAAGCAGGACTGCTAGGAAGACAAGTCGGAAGTATATCGTGACCAGTGATCAACATCTAAGCACTAGAAAAGCCGTGATCAATTATGCAAAGCGGTGGAAAATTGAGGTTTGGCATAAGACAATGAAACAGTTTTATGGGTACGGTGACTGCCGCTGCAAGAACTTTCGGTCAGTGGAGGCGCATATCAACTTCAGTTTGTGTGCCTACTGTATCAACAGCCTATGCGACCCAAACCTACCAGTAGCGGGAACCACGCTCGACCAGTATCAAGCCTGCTTGGATTGGTCCAAGGCAGCTAAAGTTATCAACCTATTCGGTGGTAGAGAGAAAATCAAAGATCTTGCGGCAGCGGAGATTCAGAAAGTAATGAATGGTTAACATAGTTGCAGAGCGGGCTTGGTCAGATACGGCCCAATCCGCGCAAGCGGTCAGTACTTAGTTCTATTGCAGCTACGTATATCTGGGTATCCAAGTCAAAAATTCGAATCCATTGTGATCGATTCGATCGCGATATTCAATAGCAATGCCCTCCCAGAGGGAGAGCTATAGGTGGGGAACCTAACTGATTTGAGCCCTCAAAGATATAAATTGATCGGCACTATGTTGTAGCGCAGCAGACTCTTCGAGTGTCAGGTTATGAACTAATTCTTTCGATACCTTTTCTGCCGATTACAGCTGGAACACTTAGGACCACATCATCTAGACCATATTCACCTTCAAGCAAGCAACCAACTGGAAGAACAGAGTGCTCGTTGAGCTGAACAGTTCGAATCAAACGAAAAACACTTGCAGCAATCCCGTGGTTTGTGTTGCCTTTGCGCTTGAAGATCTCATAGCCTGCTTGAACAACGGCCTTGCGAACTTCTTCCTGATCAACTTGGGGCAAGCCATTCTCATTGCAATAGGTTCTGAGGGGAATCCCGCAAATATTGACTAGACTCCAGGGAATACTTGCCGTTTCTCCATGCTCTCCCAATACATAGCCACCGATATTTTTGGGATCAATAAGAATCTTTTCAGACAAGATTTTCATAAACCTTGCTGTGTCTAGTAAAGTTCCGGTACTAATCACACGATGTTTTGGGTAAGGGCTATTTTTTATCGCGAAATAACAGTTTAGATCTACTGGGTTGGTCACAAGTATGATCAAAGCTTCCGGGGAGTACCCATAGCATTCATTGACAATGTCACTCACTATTTTAGTATTCACTGCAGCTAAAGAATTTCGATCTTGACCAGCTTTTAGCTGGGCTCCAGCAGTAATCACAATTACATCGCTATTTTTGGTATCTGGGTAGTCACCGACCACCAAGTCGGTGTTACTGGTATGGGTAAATGATGTGGTATGAGCTAGGTCGAATACCTCACCTTCAGCCTTATCCTTGTTTTTATCGAGAAGAGAGGAAAAATACTTTTATTCACACTTTCAATTTTAAGTCTAGGCTCCTGCACGGATCAGCAGTTAACTGGTGGATCTATCGAAGAGCGGGTAATTGTTTGCTACAGCCTGCTATTTACTGTGGTGTAGCAACTATATTAGAAAGAGTAGGAATTGGAGACAAGCCAAACCCTGTCATAAACAGATCATCAGGATCAGGATCTATGCCGGCGGACACTCTTACCGTGTATTCTCCCATATCAAGGTCAGGTACCAAGAATTGTATGTCTAGAGGCGCTGGGGTCGTTGGTAAGAATTCAGTAAAAATAATAATCTCTTGCGCATTCAGCACCTCCACTCTAGAATCATCAGCTCTTCCGATGCCACATAGTCCACCAATATTTATTGCAAGGGACCCCTTTCTAGCAAGTTCAACTTTTTTATCGATGCTCAAACCTACCAGAACGGAATTTGTAAGTGTTTCCTGAGAACAGCCCTGTAGCTGAGTTGTTCCGTCCCCTAGGTGCAGTATTTGGTTCTCTATAAATGTACTATATCTAGCGAGGATATTCCCATTGAACTCTAAAGATAAATCAATTTTAATGGATGCGACCAGAGTTACAGGTAGTTTCCAACGCCATAGTTCGCCGTCTAGTCGAGTTGACTCAACTGCTACATTATCAATAAAAAATTGCTCTGAAATCGCTGCGTCTATCGGTATGTTCTTCTGATCTTTTGTATCGATACGGCAGTAGATATCATCAACTATTTGACAAAATAAAAAGCTTCCCGCAACCATCACCGGCTCAGAGACCAATACTTCAGTTGTCTCTGCCAATTCCTCTGTTGTTTCCAACTCTGCAGATGTAGAGTCTGCCTTGGTATTAGATGAGGTGTTTTTAACTTTCCGATCGTAAGACGCTTGAGAGCACCCTAACTGAAGCAGACAGGCTAAAACACATAACGCGATCTTCATAAATTGCTCCTTGGAATAAAGACCTTATCGGCTCGCTCTGTCCGAAGGTGATTAAAAGATTCGATAACGCTTGCATTGCCGTCACAAGCCATAAATAAAACGCAATGAAGCATCGCTATAAGAATAGTTTTAAGCATATATCCCAACCTTCATTTTTAGCGGAAAAACCCTAATAAGCTATCGACACCTAAAGCTGAGATATATAGGAAAGGCTTGTTAATATTGATATCATTCACCTTATCAAGACTCTTTACCCAAGTAATAAATCTCACACTCTGAGAAAGAAAAGGGAAACTACCCGCGATAACTATCTCATGCCCTATTAAAAGACCATGGATCTCGCTGTGGATCCTGTAACTTTCAAGATTTGGATAAGGTGAGCCTAGCTACTCGCAACAGGGAGGGATCACCCCTCCCATGTTTTAGGCATTCACCTTAACGACAGATATCGATTTTGCAGAACCAAGAATATGGATCAGCGAAGTTACGATAATCGACACCTACAACATTACGATATTGTAGTTTACAGGCTGCCACAATATCAACATTCCTTAAATTATTTTGACTAAGAGCACAGGCCCAAGAGTAAGCATCTGCGCCATTTAATTTTGCTCGCCAGCTTGAACCATACTGAAACTTACACCATGAATCAATGTTAACTCCCCTTTCGACGACGCAAGAATCTTCACCATGATGAGTACTATCGCTGTCCTCAAAATAGTCATATGAACCTTCAGCCAAGGCCGCTCCATTTGAAAGAAGCAGGGCAAGCATTGTAATAGAAGAAAATAAATTTGATTTCATAGTTCAACCTCTATAATTTGAAAGTTATTAAAGTCATATTAGGTGTGAAAATACACACCTTACTTGAACTCATTTGCAATAAAGTCTGATGTTAACAATTCCAGCATTCCCATGCTCAATCGTATCGATTCCAACTATACCTTCCGTACGACTGGGACATTCAACTTCGTAGAGAAAATCAGGTTCTCTGTAGGTGTTTTGCCATGATGTCCATTGAAAATTTCCGTACAAAAGCTTCGCATTCACAAAACCATTGTTTCCATGTTCCATTAACTCTAACCCAAAAACAGTATCTCTTACATTCATTGAATGAAAGTGACCTGAGGGGTATTGAGGATGAGTCCAATTACTAAAATTCGAATTGCTGCAAATTAGACGAATATTTACATATCCAGCCCCACCATGCTCAATCGCTTCAAATCCTTCCATATAGGATCCTACAGGACAAAATGCAGATTGGGTGGGCCCAGTGTATGAATTTGCCCATTGCGACCAGCGTCCAGCAAATCCGGAAGTTGAGAACATTGAAGTTCCAAGAGTCAGTAACAATGTGCCTTTTAGTAGATACATATTCGTTTCCTATCTATTAAATATTCTATCTTAAATTCTCTGATCCGACCTGATATGTGACAATTCTCAAACTTGGGAGACCCCCACTAAGGGTTTCGACACTTGCAGACGACTTTAAAACCATCTGCCAAATACTTTAATCGGCAATTCTGTCGGGTTGCTGACGAAAGTCACACTTATCAAAGAGGTTAACGATTACAGATGATACCTACTGCATCAATGTACTTCGCTGCTCTCCCGTACATACCGACTATGAAGCTTCCTCTGCGGCACTTTTGGATGAAGGAACTACCTCCTTCTCCGCCAACACGTATGGTAGTATAGGTTTGTGACAGATTTCCACGCACCCCACAAATCAGCCCAATTTGGTCTACATACTTAGCCGCTCTACCCACAATACCGACAGCAACGTCACCGCTATCGCATTGAAGGTAATTGAGCCACCCACCCTCTCCACCAGCTGAAAAAATAGTTCTTTGATTACCAGAAAGAGCTACAATACGATCAATATATTTGCCAGAATTGACCTCTAGAGCGGCGACTGGTGTTCGTTGATTGAATCCTTCGAATGGCTGTCCGCCTGAGCCACCGACTAGCGGAAATCGCTTTAGGGCTAGTGCCTGCGACGAAGCACAAGCTATCGATAATCCAAGTAAGACTTTTGCGAACTTTTTTTGTAAGGTCATTTGACACTCCATAAGTATTACATTGCACCTACATTCACTATACGATACGAGATAGTGGAAAATCCGCTGCAAATTTTATTGGAAAAAGTGAGAAAGTCATTTGAAATGGGAAAGTATAAGTATAGTGAAAAGACCGAAAGAAGAAGTGGCATTGAGTTTTCAGTCTTTACCCCCATTCTCAGTCTTTCATCGAAAAATATTTCTCAAATGGCAGGACATAGACAAACTCTTCGATGGAAAAATCCAATGCGAATGTTTTCGCATTCACTAAATCCTAAACGTAGGTAAACATAGAGTTCTAAGAGGAATACCCCTTGCAATTGAAGTATAGGCTCGTCTTATTGTTCTACCTGATGGAGTTTGAAATGAAGTTCCTCTTGTTACTAGCCTTGTCGTACCTATTGCCTAATTGCCAACAGAAAAGAAACAATTCCGGTCACGCTAATGAGAATGCATCAAGAAATGTGGATTCATTATCAGAGGTCAACCCTTCGAGATCAGATCGCGTCTCCAGCCACTACGAGCAACTATCTAACCAAGATCAGTTTATTTCCAAAGAACTTAACGAAAGAGTTGGCAAAGACATTTGGTTTGGGACTGTGACCCAGAAGATTTACGGAGTCGATCTTCGATGCGGGGGCAATTGCTTCAGTTTTTTTGACGTTAAACCCTATAGTATCATGGACTTTTAGAGGGGAAGACGCTAATGGGAATTGGATTCGCAAACTAGAGGCTAAATACGACGGTGAGCGTCTGATCAAGCAAAACATCTATTTAGTTGAGGCTGGTCCTTATCATATACCATACTTTACAACGGGTCCTTTAGAGAACATCGAGGAGGATGTTGTATCAAATCTTGAGTATATTGAAAAGCTGGTAGAGGCTCGGGAATTCTATTTTAGTAGCAAAGGCATGTTTAGCGGAAGTTATTATGATCTTACAAAGGATCTTAGGGCTGTTAACGTCCTGGTGAACAATAGATGGAGTTACACCTGGGTTTCGATTCATGAAACAGAAAATCCTGGGATGCATCTAGTTAGGATTGACAAAGCCTTGTTTGTTCCGCAGGACGAAGAAGGCGGCAATCTATACTTTAAAGAACAAACAGCCTTCATTAAAAAGGGGTCAAAACTTGATAGCTTGAGTGCCGTTGCACTAGAATCCAACTTTTCTACCCCTATCGCCGAAGACAGCTTCAAGACTGGGAGCGGTGTCGAGTTGGGGGTAAAAGGGTCAGACATTCGCCTGTATGGGGGGAGATCAGATAGTAGATTTTGAGGCACTCAAACTGTGATTCACCATTAGAAATTCCACTTTTGATCGAGAAGCTTGAGAAAAAATCTGTTTTCAATCGATCTGTGGTGAGGTCTCGATACGCTGCTAGTTTTGGTCCGAAACTAGCACTCAACTAGAAATATGAGCGCACAACGCCATACCCGATGATGTCAGGATAGCAGAAAAGTAGCTTGTTTTATAGGTTCAAGTGAATCCTTAGATCGCAATAGTTTCCTTGCCGAAGGCTGAGACCAGAGATGGGGGGGCATCCTTGAATCCTCGAAATCTTGTGTGATATTATGAAATATCTGCTTGAGGGTCTCCAGATCAACCGCAACTTCAGGCTCGTATGTAACCCTACCAAAAAAGGTTTTTCCAAGAGATAATGCTTCTGAAGCCTAGAGCGAAGTTGGCTTCTATCAAATTTTTCATGCCTGATCGTCTAGCGCTCTATGAGTGCATCCTCGTCGATTGTAACGATATCGTTATCCAGTAGCTTAACTCGACGCGCCTGTGGTGTACCCTTGACTTTCAAGTTCGAACTCTCACCTGGACGCACTGACAATCGCAACTTTGTTCTGAGATAGTCAGAGGATGACTCAGCTTTTAATATCGTCGCATATCTACTCAATCCTCCACCGGAAGACTCGCCTGCAATTAGCCATGGTGCTGCGACTAGAAGACTTACTATTGTTGATCTAACTAGCATTTTCAATTTATCTCCATCGTATTATCTATGTCGAAGGTGCCAACGGCTGAGACTTTCACAAAGCAGTCGCGCTTGATTTGGTTTTGATCTGCTTCAGCATGGGATTCGAGACTTCTAATGTAGTTCTGCGTAGCTTTCTTCATAGACTCTGCGGTTTCTTTGCTGTAGTAGCCTGTAAATCTGTGGTACCACGCGCCTCCACCTACTAGCTCACAGTCAAACGAGCTAACGTCGCAAAATATTCTTTGGAGGACTTCTTTTGCGTTTACATCTATTACTTCCTTCGCAGCCCTGAATATGTTTCCAGACTTGACCAATAAGCCATGCTGGACCATATTCTCAGCCTTCTTTAGGCCGTAAGCTTTTCCATAGTTATCAATGACCCATTCTTCACTGACACCAGCTCTATTGTGAGCGAAACTGGCTGATGCAGAGAGGAGGCTGCAAGAATAGAAATCCGCAGCGGTTTCAATCAAATTAGGCTCCCCAGTAGATTAGTGAGGCTTGTATAAAACAAAATATCCACTGCCCTAGGACGAAAATTTGTCGATTGTGGCTCTTGGAAAAAAGCAAAGTCAACAGCCATACACAGCCACAAGCGAGATGGTATAAACTTAATAAGTGTAATATCTCTGTTTTTGCTTGAATGATTTGCGTGCTCGCCAAAACAAATAAAAGTACAGATACAGCAAGGAGATCAAGACTTACCCAATGCCAGCCACAGCGAGTTTGTATCCACGTTTCCATCGGTTTTGCATCTTCTTCTGAGCCTGGCTTTAAGGCACGGTATTCCTTATCCCCAATAAAAGCATGGGCCAAAAAAGCTAATCCTGAAAGAAAACTGGCAAAAATAAGAACAAAATTCATCTGTTGGACTCCTTAAATTAACACTTAATTTTAAGATATCAAACCCTTCAAGGTTTTTTATGATTTATATACCATAACTCCATACTTTGTATGACCGGGCTTGATTGTTGTAAAAATCATAGTGAAACTCACGATGACTTGGCAGGTTATAATCTCCCATGTAGCCTGCCAGTCTTTTCCTTTTTAAGCTTGGCACTAAGAATTATTTAGTGGTGGCATGAATTATGTAAATAATAAAGAAATATAGAGATGTGAAGGTAAGTTTGGGCCTGATTTAAGCTGAGATGCTTCAACATCTGTGTCCCTAATACTCCCAACTCTCTAGCCCCATAATTATCTTGGACACTTTTTACTCGTAGAATTGAGTATTCCGGAGCATGCCGGTCATTGATTCCGGTTCATGCCGGTCACTGATTCTGATTCAAGTCGTTCACCGATTCCGATTCAATCAGTCCATCAATTCCGGACCATGCCGGTCACAACAAATAGTAGCGAGGTTGGTTGAGAGGCTTACTAAGGAAGGCATCGTAAGCTGAACTGGTCGATGCAAGAAGGAGGCTGCAAGAATCAATACTTGCAGCAGGATTTGTTTTGCGGGGCGCTGCGAAATTGTAAACTTGCAGCCATCTAGAACCTCTAGGAGATCGCAGAGTAATACTTGATCGATCGACTTTTGAAGTTTCGGATGGCTAGAAATCAATGAGCGGGTATTGGTTAAGCAGGTGTGCCTGAGACCATGAAAGTGAATCTCCCTCACACCAGCAAGACGGCATATTTTAGAGAGTTACACCAGTGCCGTTTTTTACCCTTACTGTTGAGAGGTTATCAATCTCTATCTTAGAGTTAGTGATAAGAAGCTGTTCCAGATTTCCCTCAGCCAACACAACGAACTCTCCATCTACATTGACAGCTCTTCCTGACATTTCCAAACTAGATCCATCTACATATAGATTTAGTTGATTGAAAACCCCTGAAATCCATGCTCGGGATCTTACCTCAAGCTTTATTGCCAATGTCGATACTTGTAGGTTTTTTCGAGTAACAAGTGACGAAGATCCTGTCAGGTTGATGTTCGCTAACATAGCTGGATTAACTAGGATATGAAGCTTTGCAAAACGGTAGCATCCATCTTGATTAAATTTGACACTTAAGTTCTCTTGATTTACAGCGGTTGTTACTGATTCATGCAGGTTAGAGTCGCCACGGACTATAACTTTCCCTGCTTGAACCGTTGGATCTATAGCAACTCTAAAGGCATGTTCTATACTAATAGAGTTGAAAGGTGTTACATCTCTTATCGTCTCAAGATCATCGTCATTGCCAAGAGTTTCGTTTACGAAGTCACAATTGATGTTGATCTCATTTGTCTCTCCACTAATAAGCGAGGGAGGTTTTGGCTCCCTTAATGGGGACTGATTGGAATCAGATAATCTATCTTTATCTTGATTTCCACCTAATTCATTCTCACTAGAGATCTCACGATTTTGTTTTTCAGTATCCATTTGCTTGTTATCAACTTGTCCTTGATTGCTCTCATTTGCGCAAGATATTGATATGAGGGTGATTAGCATCACATAAAAACCAATGACAGTGGTACGCATAGTAACTCCTTAGATCTATTTTCTATTGCTCTACCTTTTTGGTTATGCAAGTCTTCTACCTAAACCTATAGTTGAGAAATTAAGGACAAAAGAATAAGTATTTCCTACTTCTAAAAATATAAATCTACGTTTGATCGTGTGGAGGCTTTTTGGATAAATAAGTTCCAGTCAACCTGCAGAGATCAACAAGTACGGTATGTAGGAGGTGAATTGTTGGTCAAATGGTCGATTTACGCCATAGCTGGGGGTTCTACCTTTCACTAAAGTCAGAGAATAAGTGAAACCCATGCCGCACACCAATGAGCTGACATAAACTTGGTGTAACTTTACTTGGGTATTCTCTAGAAAACTAGGCTCTGTCTGACGAATCGATTCTCCTAAAGCTGATCTCGCAAAGCGCTAAGCAGATCATGGCTTCAAAGCTTGACTTGAGTTTGTCAAA
>NZ_FWZT01000051.1 GCF_900177345.1 Pseudobacteriovorax antillogorgiicola | reverse complement strand
TGCCCATCTTCTAAGAGTATCAGGATGAACTCCGAGTTGTTTTGCTGCTTGTGTCAGTCGTACTTTCATATCGAAAAATATATGCAATTAGCATATTCATGTCAAGAATAATCTAGAATATTTCTAACTTCTTCTAGCCCCTATTTTTTAATGAAGATTCTGGTTCGCAACTTCTAACTCACCCACCCCAAATGCTTGTCCCTCATTGAAGAACCCCAAAAAGACCAACAAGCCATGCTATTAGAATACAACTCACTCTAGTTCGCTTTTCTTGGTAATATCAGCTAGTTCTGTATGCTCAGGGCTTACAGAACAGAAGACTGAATCGCCCCTTCCCACGAGCATAGTCGCCACCTATAGTCCATCCAGAACCACCGAGACAAGGAGACTTGAGATGAGACTTTGCATACTGTTTATCGCGATCGTTACAGGAACCCTGCCATGTTATAGCATGGTCAAAGGCAAGATCAGCAATCTAGCTCTAAACGGCTCTGGTTGCCCCGTCGGGACAATCGAAATCCCCGGTGACATTCTTAAGATTCAAGACCTAAAGAAATTAGCACTGAGTGAAATGATAGCGGAAACAGGTGATGGCCTCACGCCAAGTGATAGCCGTAAGTTTTGCCAGGCTACCGTGGACGTCAAGGTTCCTCAGGGCTGGCAATATGCGGTGAAGCGCTTCGATTACCAAGGCCTCGTGGATCTCGGCGAACGGGTTTTTGGCGAGGTCGAAATTAGCTACTACTTTCAAGGCCAAGGGCAAACTGATCGCTTCAAGGCACGCCTTTCTCAATTTACCAAAGAAAGATTCGAATTTATAAACGATGTTGATCCAGCAAGCTTGCTGTGGTCACCATGTGGAGGCGGACGAGCCCTTAACATAAACATGGCTATCGGGGTTCGATCACGAGTGACTAATGACTTGGCTCCTTATGGAGCCATCGTAGTAGAACAGTTTCCAGGTATAGAAATCATGGCAAGACGCTGCACAATACTAGCTGAGTAGCCTTTTATAAAAAACGGGGAGAGCCTAGCGCACTTCCCAAGCCTTCTTCAAAGACAATACCAGCTCGCGACTATCTTGGTAGCTTGTCCAAAGCTCCCCCAAAGACGATGGCGCATCCGAATTTTGATAGCTTGTTTCGAGAGCGATATAATCTTTCTCCGCAATATCCCACTGGTAAGATGCTTCGCGGTAGGAATTCTTCTTAAGAAAACTCAAAACATCAAATTGGTATCGAGTTAGTAAAATGTTGGCAGCTGAGTGTACTTCGCTATGCCCACCTTCGTTGGCGGCTGCCACGAAAGCTTGCATGTCAGCAATGTGTTGCTCAAAGGTTGTCACCGAGTCCTCGATGGACACATCGCCTGTGGCTTGAACTTCTTCATCCGTGGTCGCTGCGGCACCACCGGTGTTGTCGCTCTCTTCATTTTGACAAGAAGATGCGACAAGGGCGATAAAAACCAAGGCTTTATAAATCATGTCCAATCCTCCTCAAGTTTCGACAACTTTTCGGAATCTTACCCCAAAAGTTTAGGCACTTGGTAAGAAAACCTCATTTGATCTTCCAAGTGCCTGAAACTAGGGGCTGTCACTTTTAAGCCTTTTCAGACTGATGTATCCTAGATAACCGTCATCGGCACGTCCATCAGCAGAATCTCAGCATCGGACTCCGCTGCTATAGTCAACAATTTGGGGTCGGTCAAACCCAGACCATCCCTTGGCCCTAATGTTTCGCCATCGACCTTCACATTGCCGCTGATAACGAAAATGTATGCTCCATGATCATCGCCTTGAAGCTCGTAGTCTAAAGAGCGGCCCACATCAATCTTAGCCATTGAGAAATGTGCATCTTGATTGATGGTCACGGAGCCCTGCCGACCATCCGGTGATACCACCAGCTGCCATCGATTGACCCTCTCATTTGGCTCAAACGTCTTTTGCGAATAGGCTGGCTTCACGCCCATCAACCTAGGTAAAACCCAGATTTGCAGGAAGTTCACCGACTCCCGATCGGAGTGGTTAAACTCGCTGTGGGCAACACCCGTTCCAGCAGTCATCGCCTGAACCTCGCCCTTCGAAATTACGAAGTCATGACCCATGGTGTCCTTGTGGGCCAGTGAGCCTTCCAAAGGTACGGATATGATTTCCATATTTGCATGGGGATGAGTTCCGAAGCCCCTGCTTGGCGCCACCACATCGTCATTGATCACTCGCAAGGCCCCGAAGCCCATTCTCTTAGGGTCAAAGTAACTGGCGAAGCTAAAGGTATGATGACTATTCAACCAGCCGTGATCAGCGTGGCCGCGAGAATCGGCTCTGTGAATGACTTGGCTCATTTGCAATCTCCTTTCGTTGCACATAAGTTCCATCCAGCAACACCTATCCTAACGGCAGATAATGAAAAAAATATATTATTATGTTTTAATTAACATGATAGATATTTTTTATCAGGATGTGTCATGACTCTAGATCAGATCGAAGCCTTTGTAATTGTTGCCGAAGAGCGAGGCCTGCGCGCAGCATCCAAGCGCCTCCACAAGACACAACCAGCAGTATCCACTGCAATTAAGAACCTCGAACAGGAGCTTAGGTTGAGGCTGTTCGACCGTGATGGCTATCGGGTTCAGCTATCCGAAGCGGGGAACGCTATGCTACCTCAAGCAAGAAAAATATTGGCAGAAGCTCAATCGCTCAACCTCCACGCCCAAGAGCTAAGCGCAGGGCGAGAAGCCCGGCTTCACCTTGTATTTGATTATCTGTGCCCTCACAAACTTATTTCAGAACTGCTGCGACGAACCCATGATAGCTGCGGTGCCATCACCCTTGACCTGAGCTTTGAAGTGCTTCAAGGAGCTGAAGAACGTCTCCTCGATGGTGATGGCCAAATCGCAATCACGCCGTTTTGGAGCCAGTCGGAACGTCTTTTCTCCCAGCCCCTATGCAACCTCCACCTGGAACCGGTTTGCATTGCGGACCAATTGGACGGACAGTCCCGTCTCGCCAGAGGGCTTCCTCAAATTGTTGCTCATGACAGTTCGCAAAAAGCTCTACGGGATGACTTTAACAGCCCCTTAGGGGGTCCAGTTTGGTATGTATCGGACCATCAAGTCAAAGAAACTCTAATCAAGGAGGGCCACGGCTGGGGCTATTTGGAGGTTTCAGCGATCAGCAAACTCAAGGACAGTGGCAGATTAAAGCTGATGTTGTATGAGGAGCTGCCGAGGCGTACCGTTCAGCTGTTTTTACTTAGATCTAAAAATAAGCCGTTTGGCCCCATCGCGAGGGATGTGTGGGCCACGACGCAAGCTGTGTTCGCTGACGACTAGAGACCTTCGACCGAAGGTCTAAATAGAGAAGGAATCTCCTTATAAACCGCAAGCGCAGCATCCCAGCACTTGGTCTTCATCAACTTGTGAGCCTTGTTGCTAAGCACGCACACCAAGGGCTGGGCATTCCGATCACCACGCTTGATCGACTTAATAGACTCGGGGCATTCCTTAGCCTTGTCATCAACAAGTCCAACCAGAATCCCCGTTTTCACGCAGGCCTTTGTCATTTGGTCCTTCTGCTGTTCAGAAGGCATAGCTATTGCTGAGCCCGTAATCAAGACAAGTATTGTTGCATAAAATAGCTTCATAAGACTCCCCTTTCATCGTCCAGCTCCTTAATCTAGACAGGAGACACGAATCTGGCAAACAATAATTGGAATCGTCAGCTCAGGGATGAAGCTGCTCGGTGGCACCAAGCCTAGCCAAAAAATCAGGACGGTCCTGCCCTAACAGCCCTTGCTCTAGCTTGCTTTGAATGAGCAGGTCTCCCGTAACAATCCCATTGGCCATCAGCATATGATCTCTTAGATCAGACCCCGCCTGAATCATGATGTTCCAAACAATGGGTTTGCTTGTACTTTTCTGAATTTCGATGGTATCAACTTTCGTCCAAGTTTCTCCGACTCGAATCTGACTCCCCTCTGTCAGCTCATATGCGGGGAGAATTCCTTGTGGTGTAGGGAAGGGGTGATTGCCAGTCACCGATAGCTCCTTACCTTGAACATTTATTTTCAAAAGTGGGATAGGCTCCTCACCTGACGTCATAAAAGCAATCGCCATGGGTTTTTGAGTTACAGGATTCCAAATGCGATCGCCTGCTTTGATTGCAACGATATTTTTATGGCTGCCATCTGCCATCAAGATCTGGGTACCCTCCGCAAAGCAGCCGCACTCACTTCTCTGTTGCAAAAACTTAGGCTTGCACGCTGGTGCTGAAACTGAATACATAAAAGAGTCTTGCCCCACATTCCCATTCTCTTCAGCAGAAAGGCAGGCAATGGCATTCTCGACAAAGCGGTCATCATCACCATTGCGCCAGACTAAGCTCTTTTTCTTACACTCCGAAGGACACTTGGCAACTGATGCTGCATAGTTGCTTGGCTGCTTCATGAATAGCTTTTCTTGAAGCACAATGGTATCGCCATTTACATCCTTGACTTCGACACGGACGTCGTACTCAACTGGTTCATCATTGGGCTCCTTCCAATGACACATTCCAAGCTTCACTACCGTACTAGATTCGTGGGTATTAAGGAGTGTGAGCTCCCCTGCCTTGAAATTTGATTTATGATTTTTAGAGCCAGACATGTCTAGAGTTTCAACTAATTGGCCATTGACAAATACAGATCCTGATGTTGCCAACCCCGTAACAAGCACCGAGAGAGTCGCCTCAGAGCCTAAAAATGGAGTCGCATAAGTGGAGGGTGGCGCTCCCGTGAGTTCAACAGAAGGTGATGGTGGATCGGGAAGATCGATAACAGCCATCAACTTTCTCTTCTTGCCATTTTCGTCTTGAGCAGTCGATTCAACGATAGCCTTATACCGAAACTCGAATGGCGGCTTCTCTTCAACGAGTAGATCAACAATCTTTACTTGATTTTGCATTGTCAGGCTCTGACCGTCTTTAACAAAAACCTGATCAAATTGGGTATCTCCTGCATCCAAGGATTTTAGTTGTACAGAGTCGTCTTGGAGTTTCCAGGTTGAGTTGGACGCTGAATTATCAACTAGAGTCCATTTATTGGAGAAGTAATCAGAGGCATAAAGTGCAGGTTCGCCATTGTTATACTGAAAAAGAACTTTCACGACTCCCAGGCTAGATACTGCAGATTCTTGCAAGAGGCTTTGCTCAGAATTAAGACTTGCCTTCTGTTGAATCACAGACATTTCCGATGATTGATCGATCGCAAACTTGCCTGCGACGCCTCCCACTAACAGCATCCCAATAATCATACCCAATTGAGATGCGCCTGATTCCTGATGTCCCCACTTCATACAAAGCTCCTTTAGCGTGATAAGTTACAACGCGGATCGTTATAGGGCAGTTTTACAGTCAGCCAGCCCTTGCGAATCTCAGGCGGAAAGTTGCCTAAGCTTTTGCTGGTGTTGAACGCGTATTTTGCCACATTACGATTGTTGTCATGATTCATCAGACCTTTGAGGCTATTAAAATACTTTCGGTCTTTAAGCAGCGTCGGGGGAACTTTGAGCGATTGATTCTGAAGAAACAGCAGCTGAAAGAAGAAGACTTGTGATGGCGGAATACGCTTTGAAGATAAGCCTTGAAGGTAGTCCTTGGTCATATTTTCATCGTACTTAGCCTTGCTCTTGCTGTAGCAGCCTGCCCTGGAACTGCGACTCGTGCAAAGATACAATCCGATTGTCTTCTGCTTTTCAGGCTGCTCGACACTAGCCTTTACAATCCCCCCCGACCTAAGGACATCTAATCCCACTTCTTGGCTGAACAATACCTTGCGCTCACCAAGATCTTCGATACTGACCAGAAGTTTAAGTTGGGGGTATACAGAAAGTCGTTTGGCAATGAAGTCGAGCTCTCCCAATTGGCACCATTGCTTCTCAGGCTTAAACCGTAGCCCCACGCTAATTTTTCCATTTTCTAGAGGAAATTCTTCACTCAAGACCCCCAGCCTTTGCTCTTCTTTGTATTGCTCGCGAAGGCGATCAATTCGTTTCTTCCGCTGGCTAAACTCCTGGTGATCTTGCTTCGAGATAGCTTGAATGTCTCCAGAGGCTGCTTTAAGAGCCAAATTTTGCTCAGGCTTTTTACCCTGCTCTGTAAGTGGCTTGAACTTCATCAGCAGCAAGAAGCCCAAGACAGCGATTCCCAGAACAATTAAATTTCTTGACGCCATAATGCTTACCACGTTGAAATAGATGCCCAAGAAGTGATCGGCCATTTTATAGATTACTATTAGTAGATTTATAATGACCGCATTTATCAATATAGATTTCAGGTCTTTAAAATCATAGTTAGCAGTCTATTGAACTTCCATTCGAAACTATTAGTCCTAAAAAGCAGGCAGAACACTAATCGAGTCAGCAGAACATTTTAGCCCTTGGGGGGCCTTGTCTCACGGGTCACTTCCTACTAAGACTAAGCCGGTTCAAGATGAAAAATTTTTCAAAAGGTCTATCCGATTTTGGCAACTAAGGTTTACCAGCCAATGGAATGGGCCTGGCTTGAACGAACTTGCTTGTCGAATACGACAAAGCGGAAACACCTCACTCTTGCTAAGGAGACACCATGAAAAGATTGTTAGGAATTGGCCTCAGCCTCAGTTTGCTCTGCCAGGCAGCGTTTGCTTCAAACTCAAGACAAGATGCTATCGATGAGGCTCGTGACCTTGAGTACTCATTAGGCAAACTAGATTCAGAATCTAGCCGTTTAGCCCGCCAGAGTACGGATCGTCAGATCCGTTATATCTTAGAAGATGTTTCGGATCAGGCTTTTTACTTAAGTAACGAAGTGCGCATGGATATTGTGGAGCCACTTCGTGATGGCGAACGCTTCAGCCGCGTCCTTAGCTCCTTGAACAGATTGGACCGGGACTTTAAGGACCTCGAAGATCGCCTGTACGATCTGCGCCGCGTCCCTTACTCTTTGGACCAACTCTCAGACGATATCCGACGGGAAGTTAGAAGGCTTGAGGATACCTTGCGCAACGATTACGGAAGCGATCCTAGCCCAACACCTGGCGACAGCTGGGTCTGCCTTGTAACAGATAATCAAGGAAGGACCTTCACTGGTTTCGGTGTTCGAGAGGGACAGGCAACCAATGCCGCCTTCGATCGTTGCTTCAATGAGTCTTACTCGCAAAGATGCTCATTGATTTCTTGTCGACGTCGCTACTAAAGAGTAAAGCCGGGTGAGGGAGCCATCAGGATTTCCCTTACCCAATTCTTATCCCACGTAATGATTTGCAGAATCGCTAAATATTTTTCCTAAAAAGACTGATAAGGCCTCTACCCTAGCTAGATGAGCCTAATTGATGAATCGTAAGCAAGTAGAATCCATAGTTAGTTTTGTAAAATACAGGTCCATTTGGGTCCACGGTGCTAGTAGTCCCCTTGGCCTGAAGTTGGCAGAAATTCTGCTTTTACTTGGGGCTCGTGTTTACGCCACTGACCAAGACTTAGAGCCACTGAAGACCCTTCAAGGCAAGTTTAAAAGCCGCTTGGTTGTTTTTCAATTCAATCGTGGTAGTCAGACTCAAATTGATTACTACCTTAGTAAATTAAAAGATGGCCAAGTCAAGCTTCTATATTTCTTTGACCTACAGAACCCCAGACTTTCACAGATGAAAGATATGCAGGTACTGGAGCCCATTCAGATAGCGGAGATTGTGGAACAAGATATTTTGGGGCATCTAAAAATTATGGAAGGCCTCAAAGAAGGTTTCGACGAGGACTTCCGCTATATCTGCTTGGTTGACCGGCACAGCACTTCAAAGTCAGAAAGTTCTATCCATGAAACCCTGCAACTCTCTTATCTGAGACTTCACCTGCTAAAACAAATTGATCACGAACTCCGCTTCTTTCTATTGAGGCCAAAGCAGTGCATTGAGACAATGTCCGAACCTCAGCGTTTGCGTCTAATTGTTCAAGTGTTAACGGCACTGGTAAAAAAGAAGCCCAATTACTATCAAACTCGTTGGGAGCTTCCCTATCAGTTGCAACTTATCCTCAGCCGTGTCCTAGCTTGGGTTGATGCGTGGCGGCCCCAGACACAAATCGCTGATGCTGGACTAGCAGATGAAATTGATCAAGTGATCAAGTCAGCACCTTTGGAAGACCAAGATCAAGACAACCCCTTTCTGAGTGATAGCTTTCCCACGTCGAAAACAGCATCATCAAGAGAAGACAACACACCTAAAGAGACTCTATCTACAGAACAAGAAGGCGACCAACTCAGTACATCGGACAATGTGTTCGCTAGCCCTCCATTGGGAACTAAAACGACATTGGGCAAAGCTGCAAAACTTGACTATAGCATCGAAGGCGATGGAGTCGGTGGCCGCATCTGCCTCCTTCAAGATCCATTCTTTCCCTCCTCTTATTGGCTACCATTTAAAGACAAACTCATCGATCAGGGTTTGAAAGTTCTAACTCTACACTGGGATGAATGGTCTGGTTCGAAGGCAAGTTGGTATCCAGATGTTAAATCCGAACTACTCCACATCATCCATGACAATGGCTGGAATTACTATCCCTTTCATATGGCTTGCCATGGTTGGTCTTGTATGCCCTTCTCCAAAGATATTTTAGAACTGGAATCCCTGTTGGAATCTCTGATACTGATTTCCCCTATGGGTTTGCATAGTGAAACGTCTAAATTTGAACGCATGAGCCGTTGGTCATCCGTTCTAGGAAAGAACGTTCTTGCTAGATCCCTTCAACAAGAAATTTGCCCCGGACTAGATATTGCTAGCACTGAATTTTGGAAAAGAATGCCTAAAAGAGCAGCCAAGGATCATTATAGAGTTATATATCATCTGCAGAAGCATTTTGTAGCTGAAGATTGCTATTCCCAACTTGCAAAGATTAGGGTTCCAAGCCTTCTTGTAATGGGAATTCAAACTGAGCGCTATTTGGAGCCTATTCATCCGATGTTTAAAGAATGGAATCCGCAAACGAAACTAGTTCCTATCCAGGAGGGCCACCATCACACACCAATCAGTCATCCCGAGGAGCTATCCGAAGCATTTACCCACTTTTTCGAGTATATCATCAATCATCAAATCGCCTAGAGTCATCGAATTTTCAAAGTCACCAAATTACTTCGGTGTCTTGATAGATGATATCATCCAAGTAGGAGTCAATGATTGCGTTCCACATCTCGCCGTCATCAGAAAATTCCCAATGAACTTTATCAGGCTGACCATAGTATTTCTCATAGAGAGTGTAACCTCGCTGATCAATATAGTCCCCCGCTCTCACGCGATACCCCGTTAGAGCAACTGGCTCCGAGAATTGTACCTCAGCGAATACTGGTGCATTGGCGTTGCAGTGGTTCTCTACAAAAACTGGAGGAGAGATCCATGACCTACTACTGTCGAAGAGTGCTTTGGCATCGCTGTTTGCTAGATCTCCTACCGAACTTCTTACCGAAATCGATTTACCTGCAACTGAGCCACGGCCCTCGCTATCGATGATCACTTGATACCATTCACCATCGAGGAATAGACTCAGCTCTTCGGTGTAGGCACGTGGTTCATAGTAAGGGTCCGTACAGCCATAGATCGAGTCGATATGAAATCGGAAGTACTTGTGCTTCTGCCTTTCCTCTGGAATGGCCTTCTCTGCAACAATATCCGAGTATCTAAAGTGTGAATCGAACGACAGCAATGAATAGTAGTAGACCGTACCATCTGAAGCTAGACCATTATCAAAATAGCTTGTCGCAGTTCCCTCATAAATGACTTCATAGTGGTCGTAGCTTGTACCGCTCTCGTAATTCACACCATCTACAGGACTAAACGGTACTGGCGTCTGACTTCTAACCAGAAGGTACGCAACTTCTGAGCCCGATGCGGTAGTCCAGCTATGATACACAGACCCCGGGTTTGAAACTAATCGATAGTCAATCGGTGATAAAGGCTCTTCACGGGGTTCAAAGTAATATCGAACTCCACTCCCCGAGGTATCTTGTTCGTGAAAGGAACCTTCAACATTGACCCAATTTATCCCGTCGTTGGAACCTTTAAGCCCGTAGGAATCAGGAGCACATTCTGCGAAATCAGGAACTTCACCACCGACAATTTCTAGGCCTTCAATAGTGACCATCCTGTCGAGAAAGTCGGCTTCCAACCAAACATCGGTAGCGTCAAGAATTATGTGCACTTTGAGTCCATCAATCTGAAATTTCTCTAACCATAGACTGCTAACTTAGCTTCCTTCAATCGATCCATATC
>NZ_FWZT01000050.1 GCF_900177345.1 Pseudobacteriovorax antillogorgiicola | reverse complement strand
AGCTCCCGATTCGGGCGGGAATCGCTGTGGCTGAAGTGCTACAGGAATCCCCCACTAGAAACGCGCAAGCGATTTAGTGGCGGGAGGCCGTCAATGTAGGGCGGCACCAATCATCCAGTGGGGGGATCCATGAGCCAGGCAGATCAGGTTTACAAACCCAAAAATCATATTCGCATCGTCACAGCTGCGTCACTTTTTGATGGCCATGATGCGGCCATTAATATCATGCGTCGTATTTTACAAGCATCGGGAGCTGAGGTGATTCACCTTGGACATAACCGCTCTGTTGCCGAAATTGTAGATTGCGCCATCGCTGAGGATGCACAAGGGATCGCAATCACATCCTACCAAGGTGGACATGTAGAGTTCTTCAAGTATATGCATGACCTTCTAAAAGAGAGAAATGCTCCAATTAAACTGTTTGGAGGCGGTGGTGGTACTATTTTGCCGAGCGAAATCGAAGAGCTTCATAACTACGGAGTTTGCAGAATCTACTCGCCGGATGATGGCCGGACCATGGGTCTTCAGGGCATGATCAATCATCTTCTGGAAGAATGCGATTTTTGCACCCAGGAGCCACCAATTGATGATGCGCTTAAGAGAGTTCAGCAACGAGATCCCAAGGTGCTCGCCAAGTTGATTTCGGTTGCTGAAAACTTTCCAGATTATCGTGACCACCTTTCGCAGCAAGTACGAGGAGCTTGGAGCGATAAAACGATCCCAGTTTTGGGTATCACGGGCACGGGAGGCGCCGGTAAATCATCACTGGTGGATGAACTTGTCCGCCGCTTCTTGGATGACTTTGAAGATAAAACCATTGCGATTATATCCGTTGATCCATCTAAGAGAAAGTCTGGTGGGGCCTTGCTCGGTGATCGCATCCGTATGAATGCGATTCATCATCCGCGAGTATTTATGCGGTCTTTGGCCACCCGTCAGTCGAATCTTGCGTTGAGCAAATACGTTCAGGATTCCATTGATATCTGCAAGGCTGCGGCTTTTGATCTGATCATCGTGGAGACGTCTGGTATCGGGCAGTCAGATACGGAAATCACCGAGCATTCCGATGTTTCGCTCTATGTGATGACTTCTGAATATGGAGCTGCAACACAGCTAGAAAAAATTGACATGCTGGACTTCGCTGACCTGATCGCTATCAATAAGTTCGATAAGCGTGGGGCGCTCGATGCGCTTCGGGATGTTCGAAAGCAGTATCGCCGCAATCACAACCTCTGGGATGGTGACGACGAAGCTCTACCTGTTTTTGGGACGATGGCATCTCAGTTCAACGACCCAGGGATGAATACCCTTTATCGAAAGATCATGGATACTTTGGATAGGAAGGTGAAAAGCGGCTTGCAGTCGGCCTTCAAGCTTTCTGAGGAGATGAGCAAGAAGAAGTATATTATTCCTCCCGATCGCGTGCGGTACCTGGCTGAAATATGTGAAAGCTCAGATCAGTACAGAGATTTTGTGGACAAGCAGGCTGCCATTGCAAGGCAGCTATATCAGCTCTCAGGAGCGATACAGACCCTGCGCTCCAAAGGTGATATCTCTATCAAAATAGGAGATATTTTACCTGAACTTGAGGCTTGCGAAGGTGACGCAGAAGCTATCGAATCCCTGTTAACTCTCTACAAAGATCTTTCTGGTCGCCTCGATCATGAGTGTCGCAAGATATTGGGTGATTGGGCAGGAACCCTGGCTCGCTATAAGGCTGACCAGTACAGCTTTCAAGTTCGCGACAAGGTGATCAAGCAAGACCTCTATCATAAATCCCTTTCTGGGCTGAAAGTCCCTAAAGTGTCTTTGCCGAAGTATCAAGATTGGGGCGATATACTGCGTTGGGTTCTCACAGAAAATGTGCCCGGAAGCTTCCCCTATGCTGCTGGGGTGTTCCCGCTGAAACGAGAGGGTGAAGATCCGGCTAGGATGTTTGCTGGAGAAGGTGGTCCTGAGCGGACCAACCGACGCTTTCACTATGTTTCAAAAGGTATGCCCGCTAAGCGTCTATCCACGGCCTTTGATTCGGTAACCCTTTATGGCGAAGACCCCGACTTTAGGCCTGATATTTATGGCAAGGTGGGCAACTCAGGGGTGAGTATCTGCACTCTGGATGATGCGAAGAAGCTCTACTCGGGATTTAACTTAGCGGACCCGAGAACCAGTGTCTCCATGACAATCAATGGCCCCGCACCGATGCTCCTAGGTTTCTTTCTCAATGCCGCTGTGGATCAACAGTGCGAGCTTTATATTAGAGAGAATGGCTTAAAGGACAAGGTTGAGTCTAAAATCAATGACCTCTATAAGAGCTATGAACAGGAAAGGCCCCGCTACCAGGGAGAGTTGCCAGAGGGTAACGATGGACTTGGTCTGATGCTTCTAGGGGTTCACGGCAAAGAGGTTTTGCCAGCAGAGGTTTACGATAATATTAAGCAGGACACATTGCAGAAAGTTCGGGGAACGGTGCAAGCTGATATTCTCAAAGAGGATCAAGCGCAAAACACCTGTATTTTCTCGACTGAATTTGCGTTGCGACTCATGGGAGATATCCAAGAATACTTTATTGATAAGAAAGTTAGAAACTTTTATTCAGTGTCCATTTCTGGCTATCATATTGCCGAAGCTGGGGCGAATCCAATCACTCAATTGGCGTTTACTCTAGCCAATGGCTTCACCTATGTGGAGTATTACCTTTCCCGAGGTATGAATATTGATGACTTTGCCCCAAACCTGTCGTTTTTCTTTTCTAACGGCATTGATCCCGAGTACTCCGTCATTGGTCGGGTTGCTCGGCGGATCTGGGCTAAAGCCATGAAGCATAAGTACCATGGTAATTCTCGTTCACAAAAACTGAAGTATCATATCCAGACGTCAGGTCGCAGTCTCCATGCTCAGGAAATTGCCTTCAATGATATTCGTACCACTCTTCAAGCTCTTTATGCCATTTACGATAATTGCAATTCCTTGCATACCAACGCTTATGATGAGGCTATCACCACCCCCACCGAGGAAAGTGTTCGTCGGGCCATGGCCATTCAGCTCATTATTAATAAGGAGCTTGGTTTAGCGCGAAACGAAAATCCCATTCAGGGTTCATTCATCATAGAGGAACTTACCGATCTAGTGGAACAAGCTGTTCTGTATGAGTTCAGGAGTATTTCTGAACGCGGCGGAGTTTTAGGAGCTATGGAACGGATGTATCAACGTATGAAGATTCAAGATGAGTCTCATTACTACGAATCACTAAAGCATTCTGGTGAGATGCCAATCATCGGCGTTAACACCTTCTTGAGCAAAGAAGGCTCTCCCACAGTGATCCCAAGCGAGGTGATTCGCGCTGATGAAACCGAGAAAAAATACGCTATAAGTTCGAAAGAACAGTTTCAAAGGCGTAACACAGCTCATGCTGAACGAGTGTTGCAAGAATTGCGTCGAGCTGCTCTAGATAACCAGAACATGTTTGATAGTATCATGGAAGCTAGCAAATACTGCTCTTTGGGACAAATATCTCAACAGCTCTATGAAGTGGGTGGTCAGTACCGACGCAACATGTAAGCAGCGAGTGACCGTCACATCAGATTGAGTCAACAGCCTCCAAGGGTTCTTGGAGGCTCTATTTTTCTTACCAAAGAAATTTTATATTTCCTGTAAAAGCTTCTCTTTTCCTTTGTTATTTCAAATTCTAAATGTACTTCTGTACACTGTGTACAGCAAATAATAATGCCTTGAGACCCCATGGCAAAGACGGTACGGTTAAGCATCATACCAATACATTTTGGAGCTTGACTATGAGCCGCGACACCTCTCATATCATTACGTTGGCAAACATTAAAGGTGGTGTTGGAAAAACCACAGCTGTGGTAAACATCGCCTATCTCCTTGCGACCGAATTTAATAAGAAAGTCCTTGTGATTGACAGCGATGATCAAGGCAATGCGACTAAGGCTTTGGGCGCACGGGAGCATTTCGACCCACAAACGGAAACTCTTTGGTACGCACTCAATCATAAAAAGAGCTATAAGCACGTTATGGTGGAGGGGGGCTATGATAATATTTGGGTTGTACCATCGACGAAAGATCTGAAAGGTGCCCAGATTGCTTTTGGTCAGTCTGCTCGCGGTATCAAAATGTTTCAGCGTCTTTTGAAGGGGGTCGAGGACGACTTCGATTATGTGTTGATTGATACTAAGCCACAAATCAATATCTTGCTCCAGTCAGCCTTAGCAGCATCGACTTGGTTTTTGATTCCTAGTTTCCCTGAGCCAGATAGCTACGATGGATTTGTCGACTTGCTCACCGAGTGTGATGAGATTGTAGAAGACGCTAACGATCAATTGCACTGCCTTGGAGTTCTGCTGACCAGCGTTAAAAAAATTCCTGCTCACGAGGCCTATATTCGCTTCATCCAAAAACATATGAAGCAGGCTCATGTTCCTCTCTTAAAAGCTACGATTAGATCATCGAACGCGATTGCTACAGGCAGCCTTCATAGTTGTCCAGCGGTGTCCTTGCCTGGGGCATACGCGATTCGTGAAGACTATATCAAGGTGGTACGATCGATCATTCGAACTGTTAACAAGGGTGGCCCTGTTGTGAGACCCGATCTAGAGGCTCTGGGAGTGCTTGGCAGTACAGATAGCGGATTGATGGAGCTAGAGATCAAGCAAAACATTGAAAGCGTTACTATTTAAGGAACTTATCATGGTGTCCATCAGCAAATCAGCCAGTGCTAACCTAGAAAATATGGTTAAGGGAGCAGGGCGGGCGGTTAGTAAAAGTCGCCGTAAGGGGGGGCGTGCTCGCAGTGCCTCAAATGATAAGCTGCTCAATCCGCAGCTATATAAGAAGCTCCAAGCCCAGATTGAAGAGCACGGTAAGACCCTACAAAAGATTCCCGTAGACATGATCGATTTGGGCGAAAACATTCGCACTCGCTATGACGATCAGAAGCTGGAAACCCTAGCTAAGTCATTGGCAAGCGATGGTTTGATCCAGTTTCCAAGTCTTTGTATGCGACAGGCTGGAGACGGTTATCGTTTTGTTTGTCGCAACGGCCATCGACGCATTCTTGCTGCAAAAATCTTGGGTTGGGCTCATATCGAGTGTGCGATCATCCCCTTTCAGTCTGCCAAAGAGGAGCTATATCATAGTATCAACGCAAATTTGAGCGAGGATGTTTTCTATCTGGATATGGCTCATGCCTACGATGAGGCTGCTCGAATGGGAGAAGCCGATAAGGAGATTGCTGAGCGTGTTGGGATGAACGCTCGAACGATCGGTTGGTATCGTCGCCTCACCAAAATGTCTGCTGCTTGTCAGAACCTATGTCGCCAGCACCCCGACTTGTTTACGGCGACTTGGGCTATAAAGCTCGCCCGACAGGGGGAGTTGCCTGAAGGCGCGGCTCTCGAAGAGATGATGCAGGAGATGGTGCGAGAAGGTAAATCTTGGCTCAGATCAAATGACCCAAGGAAGGGAAAGACATTAAAAATATCGCCTGCTAAGAAGCGCCAAGCGAACCAAAGGATCCGACAGATGTTTTCGGGGCGTCAGGGCCAAGATCAGGCAGGTTTTGCCAAGGACTTACTCGAACAGCTAAAGGATGCTGGCTACATCACGAACCAGTCATTTGATAAGATCTTCAAGGCTTTTTTCAAGGAAAACCAGTCAGCTATGGTTAAAAAGAGTCTTAAATCTCGTTCCTCATCCAAACGGGCCTAAGGGTCTTGTGTTTCCATTTTAGTTCTTTTAGTTTGGCCTCCTATCTTTCGAAGGAGGCTTTTTCATGCCTGAGTTGCCAGAAGTTGAATGCTTGAGCCGAGCGATCAAATCCGTGCTTGAAGGCAAGCGGATCCAAGACGTTAAGTTCTACCGCAAGGATCTCAGGGGAGAGATTCCTATCCAAAAATTTAGATCTCTACTTGTGGGGCAGGCGGTGACTAAGGTGCATCGTCGATCCAAATATATGCTGTGGGATACCGCTCAGGGAATTGGAATCATCCACCTAGGAATGACAGGTAACGTGATCTATCGTCAGACCCCCACACCAGAGCTGGCTCACACCCATGCTGTTTTTACTGTAGGGGATAAGGCGGGAGATCCCAGTGG
Organism: Pseudobacteriovorax antillogorgiicola; assembly: GCF_900177345.1. NCBI lineage: Bacteria > Pseudomonadati > Bdellovibrionota > Oligoflexia > Oligoflexales > Pseudobacteriovoracaceae > Pseudobacteriovorax > Pseudobacteriovorax antillogorgiicola. Next base: position 5,980 of record NZ_FWZT01000050.1, on the reverse strand, counting down.
GTACCTACACTATGTTGACCCAAGGCGATTTGGCTGGATTTCATGTTGCACCCATGACGAGTTTCCTGATCATGACTTTTTCAAAAAGCTAGGCCCTGAGCCTCTTTCACAAATTGACCTTGTGGATTACCTGTGGGTAAAGAGTAGAAAGAAGACTGTAGCCATCAAAAACTTCCTGATGAATGCCCATGTTGTGGTGGGTGTGGGCAATATTTATGCGAATGAGGCTCTGTTTCGAGCTGGGGTGAGGCCGAGCCGACCAGCGGGTAAGGTCAGTCGAAAGGAAATGGACCGCATCGTGCCGAGTATCCGTGAAACTCTGCGAGAGGCTATAAAGGCTGGCGGGACGTCTTTTAGGGACTTTAAGAATGCCGACGGTGAGCCGGGCTACTTTGCTATTAAGTTACAAGTCTACGGCCGAGGTGGGCAAGAGTGTCGTAGTTGCGGAAACCTGATTAAAACGAGCCGCTTGGGGAATCGCGCGACATATTTTTGCACTCATTGTCAAAAGTAGCTGGTTCGAGATGACGAGTTTGAAGGACTTTGAGTGAATCTCGTCGATGACAACATGACAGAATTCACCCATGCTTTCCAAAAAAACTATGTAAAAATAGAAAAAATTTTTTGGCTCACAAAGCCCTGCAAACAGACTAGTTTTGCGGCCAAAAACGCAGCGATTTAGCTAATTTAAGTCGTCATTGACGGGGCCAATCAGCCTTAAGCCTAAATGGTGTAGAAAAAAAACCTGCACTAAAACAGTTGACTTTGCCTGCCAAACTGCTAATTTGTCGCAGCTAAGGAGTTTTATTAGGCAGCGCCTTTCGACAGGGCTATCCAGGATCAACAAAATTGGGCCTGGTCGCAAAAGATCCTTTTCAAAGATCGAAACTTGTCCTATAAGACGCGTCTAAGTTATCGAATATTTCTAGTTTATATTCCGCATTCCATAGGGCGATGGTAGGGGAAGCCATCAAACTCGGAGTAAGGGAAAATATACAAGGCCAAATCGGAGGAAAATCAACCATGATGACACCTGATAACACTAATGAGACTGTACTCGATCCATCTTTTGATACATCTTCTGTAACTTTCCCTCCCGGAACAAAGTTAAGAGAGATCGAAAGAATCGTAATCCTAGAAACATTGAAGCAGAAGAACTTCAACAGAACTCACACTGCTCGTGCTCTAGGCATCGGTATTCGTACCCTTCAAAGAAAGCTAAAGCGCTACGGTGCTTCTGACTGGGGTCTTAAGACTAAGGTTGCTTCTTCTGTAGGTTCAGACGTTAACGAAATGGTTAGCGCACCTGTTGCTCCTGAAGCTCCAAGCTTGAACAACTAAGTTCCTGATCTTCGGATCGTTTGAGATAGGTGCGGTATGAGCCGTGCCTCTTCCCCAACTCTCCTTCATTTGTTGTCTTTGTTTGCTTGTCGGCAACTCTGCCGCATTGCATGTCTCCCTGATTCAAGTCCCAAGCTTCCACATACCTCTGTAGATGTCTTGTTAAGGCCCAGGGATGGCCTTCCTTCCTTATTCTGTTTTGAATACATTGGTTCATAAGGCTATTTTTAGGCCTAATTACAGGGTGCTGAGAGACTTGGCTATATGATGTTCGGTCAGTCACGTTTCATTGGCAGGGATCGGATTTTTTTCACAAAAATTTCGAAATGGCCGTTGACATAAAATCACCAAGCACATATATAAGACTTCCCAACGAGATGGGGGTGTAGCTCAGGTGGTTAGAGCGCACGCCTGATAAGCGTGAGGTCGATGGTTCGAGTCCATCCATCCCCACCATCTTATAACAGATGGCCCTTCGTTGAGATAGAAACCCGGAAGTTCAGGTTTAAACTGGCTTCCGGGTTTTTTCGTTTCCTGCCATTTATCCGTCACCCCGAGTGGAACGAGGGGTTTCGCCGCGAAAAAAATACCTTCAAAAATTCCTAAAAAGTATCCGAGAAAATTTTGTCCAATGTGCTGTAAAATGTGAGTCTGGGTTAAGATTGTGTCCCCTCAGTAAAAGAAAAAAAGCAAAAAAATTTAAGCTGAATAGCACCAAGGCAGATAGGCTTCCGGCGACTGTTTAACCGCGGACTTATTCTCTTGGAGCCAGGTAAGGTACTTGAAGGGGCTAACTCCGGGTCTGTTCACTTCGTGGTGGGTGAGCCCATCAAACCCTCCCGCGACAAGCGTTTAACAACTGTAATCTATAGTTTTTGAAGCTCCTGAACCCGAAAGCCCTTCTCTGCACTAGCTTTGCTTTCCTATTGAAACCTTCCACACGACCATTACTGTACCTTCCATTAAAGTATTCCACTATCTCATTTCGCCATGCTAAGATCGTCTTCCTTAAACCCACTACTTCTGGGATTTTTGACTGCCCCATAAGGTCCAAGATTTTTATTAGTGCTTTTCGAGCACGCTTTTTACCACGAGTTCGGTAGCGACGATGAACACGCTCCTTAAGGCTGTAAACCTCCCTTAAATGTTCTTTGTCTTTAAGGAAAAGCCTAATCACTTTTCTTTCATAGGGCTCTAGTTTTCGGCCATCACGGAGTAGAAGGCGGCGAATGGGATTTTTCCTATCATCGCCTGTTATTCTTTTGCGAAACCTATTCACAAGTTTTCCAAAGCAGCGCTGGACATGAAATCGATCGGCCACCAGCCGAGCATTGGGAAAAGTGTCCTTAGCAAAGCTTTTAAAGGTGTTTGATAAGTCTAAGGTAACAACCTTTACGTTTTCTGGCCTTTTGAAGGCAACTGCAGCATCTTCCAAATCTGCTTTATTACGCCCGTCAATCACTTCATAGATCCTTTTGTTCTTATGATCAACGATGACCGTAACATAGTCCACTGACTGATACTTGCGCTTACGAAGGCTATGCTCATCGATGCCGATCACTGACGGAAGATCGTACAACCGAGTTCGACGTTTGCGCTCAAGTTGTTCGTAGACTACTTTATATAACAAGCCTCGTGAACAGCGGTAAGCACGCTGAACTCTCTTTAGGTCGATGAAGTTCTCAGTAGCCCACAGCAAAGCACTGCGAAATCTTTCTGTTGTCCTCTTCCCCTTACGCCCGATATTGGCTCTGTGAAAGGCTTCTGGCACTTCTTACAGAAGAAACGACGTTTACGGATCTTCAGGATCACATATTTTCCTCTTATTGGCTCGTCTCTAACTGTGATCCAGCGGCGATCATAAATCTTATCGCATTTGCTAGCGCACTTTGGGCAAACTTCAAAATCGGAGACTTTTTCGGCATTATAAATACCGCCGCTTCGGCTCACTGGAATAACGTGAGTAAGTTTTAGCTCAGGAAGGAGTAAAAATCGTGATAGGGTCTGCTCCGGCAGCATAGGCACTCCGCATGGTGGACTTTTTTGGCGAAAACAAACTATCGGAATTTGACTTATGCTGCCATTTTTATTTCTCTTTTACCCACCACCAAGTGACAAGACCCCTAACTCCAAGCTCTTGGCAAGTGGCGATCAGGCTTTGGACAACATCACCAACTTGTGCGCCCTTGGAAGTTTTGTAGAACAAGCTGTTTTTACGATGAGTGAGTGATTATTTTTTAAATAGTCCGCTCGCATTCGGCGTTCGACACAGGAACTCCTGGGGTATGCATAAACTCATTGAGTTCGGTCCATCGTTTTAACATGTAATTCACAGCTCCTCCTAATGGCCCATTTTTCTCGATATCGCCACTAGCAAGACCCTTCATCATCCAATGACCTAATTCTTCCTTGACTTTGGCGCTATGTTTTTGGTGGTACTTCATGCGATCCGTAGGGTTAAGCTGTAGCTGTTTAGCTTTTCGATCGGCATAGTACACCTGTCCCAACTTTTCTAAAATGTAGGCTGTTTCACTCGGAAAGCTACTCTGAAGGTCCAAAAATTGTCGTCTCGCATGGTCGAGGCAGTGAACTTGGATAACCTTGTACTTTTCAGCTAGCAAGTTAGCGCTCAGCCCATCGCACATATAGATAGGCACACCAGACTCGGTCAGTCTTAAGTCTAATATTTCTTCAACGTTTTGCCGGCCTGCTTTTCGCCTGTTAGATACAGGACAATACACCTGCCTTCAGCCGATCGCGAGACAACCGCCGAGGTTTGAGCTGTTTTTCGTGGTTCGCCTGTGGTCTTGGTGGGTGGGCCTTTGCCACGCAGCCAGTCGAGTATCTTAATGGCTGTATCATCGGCCATGACTAAGCTTCCTTGGGCTGCTTCGAAAATCAGCTGCTCGTAAATCGGAAGTGCGGCCTCATACACCTGAGCGACCATCGCATACTGATTAGCCTCGGGAAGTCCGATACCAAGGCTATCTTGGATCTTAGCAAGCCTATAGAAGGGGATACCAAACATAAATCTCAAGCATGCTACCACTGCATTGGCTAAGGCATTGCGGGTGCACTTGGTGACTTTTACCTTGTCGCCGCTGTCATCGACTGTCTTAGCGCTTTCAGCCACCGGCGATGGTGCAGTGAAGTAGCTCTTACACTTGTGACATATGAATCGCTGTAATAAATAAATATGAAGATGAATAGGAGAGTTTCCCTGCCAGTCATAGTCGACTCCAGGTTCTCTCTCGCGGAGTTTACCTTGATCGCATTCAGGGCATTGATCCCCTTGGCAAAGGTGAGGGTGCTTGACCTCTGTTCGATCAGCACCAGGATAATCGTTACGACCGTAACGCCCTTGCTCTTGGAGCCACCCTTGCCTTTGGCCTTAGATCTCGACGTCGATTGAATTTTTTCTGTCATAAAATCAAAGACCTTTCTAAGCTAAAACAACAAGCGAAGGCGACGCTTTTCCACAAGGCTACGGAGGGTAACGATCAACTGAAGCATCGATAGTAGCGATTGTTCGCGGCCACCAAGACAGCTTGCCTTTGGAAAGACGTTTATGCCCCATGAAGAATCCATTGCCATCATAGCCTATCAGTTTTCCGTTTGTTGCGGAAAACAAAGATAAAGCGCTCTTTAGGATTCTTATTAAACTGGGTCTGAGCGACTGAAGACAATTTATTAATCCCAGCTCGGAAGTCAACAGGATCTAGGCCGACTAGGATCTTGAAAGAACTATCAAACGCTATGATCTAAACCTCCTGAAGCAGCCTGGATAGGGCTTGCATGGAATTAGAGTCAATGCCAGAAAAAATTCGAATATGGGTGCCATTGGGTGTGGTCAGCTCGGCAATCAAGGAGCTTGCTCGCGGCTTAACGGCAGGGGGTGAGTCAGCAAGTTGAACAGGCGCAACTCGGACCAAGTCTAGCAGCCTGGGTTAGTCCTTGGCTGCTCCCATTCTCTTTTTCAATTGCCTTGGATCTAGAGTCATGGCTCTGGCAACATGATTGGGCGGGTATTTCCGGGCTAGTAGAACAGTCTGCTGCCAAAGATCTTCAGGGAGCCTCTTACCTCGGATGCGCTTGTTACGCCATTGTTCGAATTTATGTATTAAGGCTTGAACAGCTTCTTGGTTTTTTACTGGTTTCAGTCTCATTGGTCTCCTCCTCATCGATGGCCTTAGCATCGGCGAATCAGAGTCAGATGTCACGATATGCTATGGAGGGGACACTAAAGAATAAAGTACAGCAAAATCAGTTAGCTAAATAACTTCTAGCAGACTCAGCAGAACGATAAAGGTGATAATCAAAATGGCGAGAGCTTTAAAGCCTAATGAAATACAGGCTTCCTGAGTCCAATGAAACTCCGTACCAAGACAGTGCCATAAGCACTGACTCCACCAACCAAAGCCGATTGCTAGATGATTCCGAGAAGCTAGAGCGGATCTCATATATGCCTAAATCCAATGCACATGGTTGCAAGATAGACCATTCTTAGAAAGTTATCGATCTTCACCTCGTATCGAACCTTGGTACTTCGATAGGAAAAAAGCCAAGAGAAAAATCGCTCGACAACCCATCGCTTTCGGTATCGTCTAAGAGATCTCCCATCCTGAGTTGGTTTTTTTCG
>NZ_FWZT01000049.1 GCF_900177345.1 Pseudobacteriovorax antillogorgiicola | reverse complement strand
GCGCCTTTGTCAGTTCTAAAACAGTACATTGAGAACCAAGGTGAAATCCAATGAAGGATTGCTCACCTGCTCAAAGCAGCTATCGCTCTTTACTCAGGATCACAATAGCTGGCTTTCGCCACCAGCCAAGCCTTCAGCTATGGCTGGAGCACTTGCCAGCGACTTGGTAGATTTTTTAGGATGGATGATGCACCTTGTACCAAGCTGGCTAGAGTTGATTGCTATAAGGACAATGAATGAAGTTCTGGAAGGATTTTGGGAGCTTGTTGGATTTAGCTGTCGGTATTTTGATAGGAGCTGCATTCAACAAAATCGTTCAATCCCTCGTGACCGATATATTAACTCCACTTATTGGGATTTTCTTGGGTGAAGTTTCAGTTTCTCAGTGGGTTTGGAGCTATCAGCTTCCTCTCATGGACAAGGTTGTCGAGATTAGATATGGCTCATTCTTGCAGGCTTGCCTAGACTTTTTTATCATTGCTATTCTGGTCTTTATCATCGTGCGGCTTGTTAAGCAGCTACGGGATAAGGCCGAGGATCCCAAAGATACCAGTATTCCGACACCACGTGACATAGCTATCTTGTCGGAAATTCGAGACTTACTCAAGGAAAAAAATCAGCCTTAGCCAAGAACTAAGGCTTGAGAGCTTGGAATGAAACTCCTAATTAGGGGTCTACTTCCTTGCACTCAATCACTGTGAAGTGAGCACCACTTGGGTCAGCAATGATCGCAAAGGGTCCCACGGGCACTTCCATAGGTCCAGCAACTATGGTTCCACCGTGCTCTTGGCAAGTCTTTAGAGACGATTGCAAATTTGCTACATTGAAATAGATATTCCAGTGAGGAGGAACATCCTCTGGAATCTTGTCGTTCATATCTAGCATACCGCCATTCATCCAACCATCAACCTCGATGGTTGTGTAGCTATCGCTACCTGTCTTTTCTTCCTTAAAATTCCACGCGAATAGCTTGCTGTAGAAGTCTTTTGACTTGCTCAATTGGCGAGTGTTGAGTTCATTCCAACATAGCGTGTTAGGGTCGTTCACCCATTCAGCCCCAATCGTGTTCTTCCGCTCCCATAGATAAACTACGGCGTCTCCGGGATCTTTGATACAAGCCATGCGACCGTGCTTTGAAACTTCCATGGGTGCCATAAGAATCTGGCCACCGAAGGCTGGAACTTGTTCAAGCAAGTTGTCGAGCTTTTCTACGTTGATATAGCTTTGCCACATACTGTGGGGGACATCTGGCCCTGCCTGTGCTAAGCCAGCTACCTTTCTCCCTTCAAGACAAGCAAGTGTGTACGAAAAACCATCATCCGTGGGTTCATCGACGAGATCCCAGCCGAACATAGCCCGGTAGAAGGGTTTTACCTTCACAATATCAGTGGTTTGCAAGTCGACCCATGAAAAAATGCCACCTTTGTAAGAATCACGAAACCCCATTTGATCACCTCCAATTATTGAAACCATTCAAATGTATGGTAAAGATTGAGAGCTGTAAACGATAAACTCGTGGAACCCACTGGAAACGCCTTGAGTGACGTATTAATGGCTCTCGTCAGGGGTAGTCGGTGGAGGTGACTCAAAATTGACAAGCAAAGATGTCCCTAAATGCCTGCAAAGTATGAAGATATTTTCTCAATTCAAAAATAATTGACTTTGTAAGTGCCAGCTCCGATCAGAAATAAACGACCCATCAACTTCTGTTCGGTGAGAACTATGTCTCCAAGAATGATTTTAGGTGCAATGGCATTATTGTGCTTATCTTGCTCAGGCACTGAAGGTTTCAAACAAAGTGAGCAAGTGGCAACGATCGAAAACAATAGTCAGCTAGAAGAGGGTAACGCTGTTGTGAGCGAGGATGCTAAGCAAGAGGGAATTAGTGTTCCATCCAACATCACGGGAGCCTATCTAAGCTGCCAATGGTCTGACGATGTCTTGCAGCCAAACACAAGTCTTTGTCGCCTCGCTGATCAAGAGGGCGAAAGAGTTGCTCTTGATGATAACGTAGCTTGGGGAGTTTACGGTGACAATGGGTCGCAAATCCCCGGCATTTCCGCGCAGGTTCAGGATTCAAGCTCGCTGTGGCACGTGAGTATCCTTATCCCAGCAGAGGTTCAGCAAGAAAATCCAGGGGCCTATATCCAGGTTCTTTACGGGAGCCAGCCAATCGATGAGGCAAAGTTTAGAGTTCGATTGGACGATCTTACAACAGAGCCTACCCTTGTCTGTGACGATGGCAGTGTTGTGGCCAATGGTTACTGTGTACCCGATACTCGCGAGGTAGCATTAACAAGCGATGGAACTGTATTTTCAAACTTTCAAGTGGAGAGGCTTGGCGTTCAGTTGCTACAGGATGGATCAAGTGATCCCATGTCAGCTATCGCATCCGCAGCTCCTGGGGATACGGTGACTGTTACATTCGATTGGGCCATTCCCTCACGGCCTGAGACGCAAGGCTGCCCGACCTGTATCATTTTCTATGCATACGGCTTTATGAAAATGGACCCCGTAACTGGCGAGATTCAAACCTACAAGCTGGGCTGTATCTCTGCTGGAACCAGAGCACCAGGGCAAGGCTCGCAGATCACCACAACCTTCACAGTTCCAGAAGGTGAGGCAGCGCCTGGAATATATTTCTTTAAGAAGCCACGAACTGGGCCGGTCTATGAATGTGCTGATGTCAGCTTGAAGGCTGACCTTGCTCAAGAAGATTTTGGAATCTTGGTGGTGAACTAAAGCTGTGAAAGCAAGAGTTTTCGAATCTGGTTCAGTGTTCTAAACTAGAAGTACAGCAACACAACTTCGGAAACTTCAATGAATTTCGGACGATTTATCACTCTACTGATCCTGTTCAGCGCCGGCTTGTATCAAGCTCAAGGGTTTGAACTCAAAATTTCTTATACCATCGAGAATTACGCTCCCTTCTACTATCAAGAAGGGGGTGAAACCAAAGGGATATACCCTCAAGTTCTTAAGGCAGCGACGGCAAACCTTGGTTGGACGATTAAGGAGGTTCGGTGTCCTTGGATACGCTGTTTAAAATCTCTAGAAATGGGCGATGTTCATGCTCTAGCGTTCATTGGCAAGTCTAAGGAACGTGAGGCCTTTGCCTATTTTGATGAGGCTGCCATTGTTCATCATGACAGGATAAATTTACTAACCCTCAAGAAAAATACTTTTGAATTTAAGGGTTTTCAAAGAAAGAAGGGAGCCACAGAATTTATTGATTTTCCCTCTCGGTTTGTTTATATCGTGAAGCAGCTAGGTTTCAACTATGGTCAGCTCGATGAGATCAAATCATTGAAACCCGTCTACGTGGCAAAGACCAAGCAGCTCATTGCAATGATTGTGGCAGATCATATCAAGTTGGGGGTCATCTACGAAAGTGACTACCTCGAAACGGTGAAAGATAAGAGCTCGTTTGCTCTCATTCAGCCGCCAGTTCACGAAGCGCCATATTATTTTGGATTTTCGAAAAAATCGTTCCCAAAGGCTAGGCTAAAACAGTTTGTAGAGCAGATGAGAAAGATTAAGGAGTCCGGCGACTTTGCCAAAATTCACAAAGACTTTGGGCGGCAAAGCCCGTAAGCCAAGATCCTTAGCATGGCCAAGAATCTCAACTTCATCGGTAATAAATTAGTACAACATGGCTATAACTTGCTGAGAAGGTCGTCAACTGAGGAGTCTGACTTACTGAGAAGTTCATCAGCCTTTTGATCCAAGGACTTTGACTCATTGCCGATATCCCGATAGGAGCTGGCCAAGGCTTCCTTTGATTCCACCTTAGATTTGAGTTTTTCCATCATTGCTAATGTGGAGTCTGGATCAGTCTGAGACAAGGTTTTCTCAATTTCTAGTTCAGCTTCAGCTGTCTTCGATCTGGCTTCAAGTGTAACGATCTCGGATTGCCATTGTCTGATAGTATCCTGGAGGCGATCAGCCTTACGCCGGAACTCATCGTCCTGAGCTTTTTGAGTTTGAAGTTGTGTCTTCAATGGCTCAATCCGTTTCACACATTCTAGATGGCGACTGACGTACTCTTTTGCCAATTGCATGGCCTCATCGGTTCCCTGTGCCTTGAGTTCTTTGGCCTTTTGTAGGTTAAGAGCTGACTCTTTTTCCCCTCGCTCGATATTCTTCTCTGTAATTTTGATCCGAGACTTATGCTCTGCACGGCTGGTATTGATGCTAGCATAATCCCGCTTAAGCTCTTCTATCTTCTCTTTCAAAATAGGTATTGCGTTCTTGGCTTCGACTTCATCTAGTGCTTCGTTAGCCTTTGCTCGAAACAATGTGGACATTCTATTGAAAAATGACATAATTAACTCCTATGCCCTTTGGTTTAGAAAGAATTGAGAGTGTTCGACCATACTCATGGAAAGTGCTTTGATAGAGCCTTCGAGTTCGTTTAGATCTAAGTTCTCTAGTCTAAGTGTATCTTTCCAAACAACGCGATCCTTGTTGTCAAGCACAAAAGCTCCATGTACCAAACTGTTGTTTCTACGCAGCAGCTCCTTCTCGTAACCAGGCTTGAGCTTGTCGCTGTTCGCGATGTGTTGTTCGAGAATTAGAATGGGGTCGTCAACAAACAGAATGAGATTGTTGATTCCTTCGCTTAAATCCTGACAAACCAGCGTTCTTTCGCCTTCAGACAATACTTTTACGCCGAGTTCGGCGAGATAACCGCGAATCAAGTCTTTGTAACTATCCATTAAGAAAAACTCCCATAAGTGAATGAACTACCCAAGTTTTGCTGCCATCTCTAGTATAGATCCCAGCGCCCTTTTTGGTAGTATTTGTAGACATTGAGATTGAAAAGATTGGATGCCTGCGCCTCTTTTTTGGCTATTTTGATCTCTTTATCAAAGATTTGCATGGCGACCAGCTGGTCTTTGTCCAAGAACCTAAATCTATTATCAATATTTGTTCTGAGAAAGCGATGAGAGACCATTTCAGGGCTTTGATCGCGGCACCCCATGACAAATCCCCAGTCTCCGAGGGTAGGAAGGCTGATCCAATAGCTTTTCGTACTGAGGCCGACTTGAGTCAGGGTTTTATCGATCGACCAGAAAGCTTGGGGAACATAAAATGGAGACAGGGCTTGGGTTGCCATGCATCCGCCGTTGCTCAGGCTCTTTCGTGCGAGGCTGTAAAACTCATTGGTATAGAGTCTAGCAATGGAAACCGTTTTAGGGTCTGGTAGATCGATGATGATGCTGTCATAGAGTGCTTTGTTCTGACTCAAAAACTGCTTAGCATCTTGATTGATAATACGGACTTTGGAGTGGAGTAGGGACCTCTCATTAATCTTTAGCATTACAGGATGTGTTTGGCTTAACTTTGTGACTCCAGGGTCTAGGTCGACAACCGTAATCTCTTCAACTTCTGGATGAAAGTTGAGTATCTCACGGGCGGCAAGGCCATCGCCACCTCCTAAGATCAAGATCCGCTTATTGGCTCGACTGACGTTTAGAGTTGGATGAACCAAGGTCTCATGATATTTATGCTCGTCCACGGTGGAAAATTGCTCATTGCCATTGAGGTAAAGCCAATAGTCGTCTTTCCACTGTGTGAGCACAATCTTTTGGTAGTCACTGGCTTCGCTCCAGATGATGAGATCTCGATAGCGAGACTGTTCGCCATAGACTACAACATCTTTTGCAATTGCTGCATTTAGCAAAAGGAGAAGTGCTGTAGCTGCGACTGGTAGCCTGGGAAAACCACGGCAGCAAGATAGGGCTACCACCAGATTCAATGCCCCTAGAAACACCGAGGTGTAGGCGAGCCCAAGATAGGCCTTGCCCAAAAATACGAAGAATACCCCGCCTACCAGGGCACCAAAGTAATCTTGGGAAAGAACCCAGGCGATATTCGTTTTCAATGACATGGAACGACTAAGAATCTGAGAAGCTAAAGGGATCTCTGCACCAATGAGAATGCCAAGGCATGAGGTCAAAGTGTAAACCACTAGCTCGATGCGCTCCGTATACGCTGCAAGGCTATAAACAAGCGTTGGCGCGAAAGAGACGATCAGAGATAGGATTAATTCACAGATTACAAAGTTACGAAGTGGATCACCAGGAAGTCTTTCGGAAAGCTTACTTCCCACGCCCATGAAGAATAGCATTACTGAAATGGTCATGGCCCATTGGGTAATAGAGTCGCCAATGAGATAGCTAGCTAAGGTCGCCATCACATATTCCGACACGACCCCAGAGAAGCCGGTGGCAAAGATACAAGCTAAAATCAGCTTTTCTTGGGTTACCAGCTTAGCCAAAGATGCCCCCAAGAATCATAGACACTCCGATATAGGAGCCTGCTTCAAACAGGGCGATACCAATATTGGAATTTTCTTGATGAACGATTTCGTCCGATAGTTTTGCAGAAGGAACGAAAATCACATCCACAATCACCCGTGTTAAAGGCAAAATGATGGCCGAAAGGCCTGAATAGATCGCGAATTGAGAAAAGTTGGTGGACCACGAGATGAAGTCTCCCGATATACCGACGCGAATGATGTTTCCGGTAGCAATTAAGATTCCAGCAATACAGATTCCAACGCCAACATTGTCTTTTTCAAGATGCTCGTGAAGGGAAAAAGGTGTCAGCAGATTATAGATACTAAATAGCAGGATGAGACTGATTTGCCCTGCAGCCCAGAATACTAGTGCCGTATCAATACCACCTTCGCCATTCAGCGCTCCCATGAGTATGAGCCCGCTAGCAATATGGAAGCCTAGCTCTGTAGCACCTACGCCCATGTTTCGATCTCGAACCAGCTCGGTAATGTTGGAGAACTTACGGAGGACTAGTTTTTCAGAGACCCAGGTGGATATATTGAGGAGCACGATCGCAAGGGCACCGTAAATTGCAACATCCATGACATCGTTCCAGAGGCCATGGCTGGGGCCATGGATGACACCGAAACAAGCGAGAAATAGACCTGTCATGTAGCCGATCACTGAAAGCGCAACCGCACCGTTATCTTTATTGGTTAGTTCATCTGCAAAGTCGATCTCCCTGCGCATCAAGTAATAGACCTTTTGTCCTAGAAATAAGACCAACAGAGTCGTGACCAACACACTGATCGAAGTATAAACTGGAATTCCCCAAAACATGCTGACCTCCTACTTTCCGAACCCTGAAGACCGTGAGCGATACCCAGAACGGCTGCGATTAACGCGATTTTTAAATCTATTGCTGAAGCTTTTTTCCCGTGCCGCCTGTTTCGCTTGACGGCGTTCGAAGAATGTTGGGTTTGTCTTCTTAGCGACCGAACCATTGGTGCCATACTGATTCTGACGTCCGTAATAAGGACGATTCCGCCCCCGATAGGAATCGTTGTAATGATCCCAATCATTGCGATAGGCTCGATGTCGGAATAAATCAAAGGCATCGCTCATTAGGCGATACTTGCCATAAAATTCCCAAAAACTGCCGCCGGAGCTGTTGTTTACCCAGCGACCATAGCTTGGGTTGCCAACGTATTGATAACCAGCAGGTTGCGCCGTATCACGAATATTGCCGTTAGCGTCGCGGGATAGGATCGTCATACCCAGATCATTGATGTGTTTTTGATAGAGGTCCTCAGGAACGCCCATCCATTCTGTGTCGTATTTCGTGATCTTAGGCTCTTTTTCTTGGCCGACGGCATCTTGCATGGCCTCCGAATACTGCGGCGGCTTTTTGATCGCGACGACCGAGTATTTGTGAAACTGACCCGGAAAATTATCCGTCTCTTGCATGTCTTTGAGAACGACGCTGTACTCGTCATAACTCGCCAAATCTTTCTTAATCTGATCCAAAGGATTATCGACACAGCCTAACATCACAAGTGAAATTGATATTAGCCAAATCCAGCGGGCAAATCTCATGCTACGATCCTTGAATGATATTATAGAAATCAGTATCCTCTACATACTTGCCGTGATAGGCCTCGAACTCTTGTTCGCCCCATTGCTCGATCTGAATTAACTTCTCCTCATCACCATCTTCATAGTGCCAATAAATCATTTCATCCCGATCAATGCTGTCTTCAGTTTCATAGAAATAACAAGCGCCAGAATATTGCAGAAAATAGCGCTCACCTTCCACTTCAATTTCTTGAGGAGCGTCATCCCGCCCACAAGCATCCAAGAGCCCTTGGGGTAAATGTTTGAGAGCAAGTTTCTCAGTTAGATGCCAATATTCCACACCATCGTCTTTTTCGTAAGAAAGAAAGCGATGCTTGCTATCAGTCTGGCTGACAAGATGCCATTCGAAGCTTCTTTCGCCATCCTCTTCGTAGAGGCTTTTCTTTTCCACCTGATAGGATTGCAGTTGATAATCGACGAAGCCACCAGCTTTAAGGCCTTGAAGACCTAGGTCGAAACTCTTGCCATCAGGCTTTTCTTTTTTCTTTTTAAAGATACCTAAAAAATTCATTTTGAGTCTCCCGCATGCGCCGATCCATTGACAGACAAGCATTTCCACAGTTTACTAACTATGGCATTGCTTGCATAATAGTTCTATCAGAAAGTTTTTAAGGTTTGATCTCACCATGCTCCAATTTCTGCTTCAAATTTTTCGCAACACATTGATACGCCACGGCACCCTCACATTGTTGGCTCTTTGCCTGATGCTTGTCTATTCTGTCGTCGGATTCATGCTAACAGAAGGTCAGACAAATCCAAAACTAACTTGGGGAGATGCTCTTTGGTGGGCGATTGTATCGATGACGACGGTAGGGTATGGCGATTTATACCCAACAACATCACTTAGTCGCTTTCTAGTTGGCATACCTACCATGTTCTTCGGGTGTGCACTAGTGGCTCAGGTGCTGGGCTCTATGGCAGATCATATCATAAAGACCGAATCACGTAAGCGAAGGGGGCTAAAAACCTTGAGGTGCAAAGACCATATTATCATTATTCGACTACCTTCCCTAACCAAAGTCGTTCAGCTTGTGAATGAGATTCGAGCTGACGAATCTACTGGAAAAACTCCGATTGTTCTGATTGACGATCGTTTCGAGGAACTACCGGAAGACCTCTCGAATTTAGGAGTGTCTTTTGTTCGCGGCAATGCCGAGGAACCAGCGGTGCTGAATCGAGCCAACTATGAGAACGCGCGTCAGATAATAATCCTCGCAGACCCCGATGAGCCGCGATTGTCCGATCTTCGTAGCCTGGCGATCATTCTTTCCGTCGAAGCCAAGGCCGGCCATGTGGTGACAATCGCAGAGGTCCTGCAGCCTGAAAAGGTGACTGTTTTTAAGGAAGCCGGATGCGACAGTGTTCTGTGTGTTTCCGATTTGTCCAGCCAGATGATTGCCCAAGAGATTCAAGATCCTGGCTTAGGCCATGTGATGCAAGAGTTGACCTCCAACCGCAGTGGCAAGCAGCTCTATATGATCCCCATACCTCAGCAATACAAGATCTATCAGGATGTCGAGGATTGGCTAAAGCCAAAGGATGCCTTGCTCATTGGGCTCAGCCATCAGCGAGAGCACGGGGGTCACAGCCACAGTTCTTGGTACCCCAAGCAGGATCATCCGATAATTCAAGGAGACAGGGCCATTATCATCGCCGACGAGCGATTGCGTGGCCAGGCTTAGCCATGGGCAGATGAAATTCGGAGAATGGTGAAGCGAGTTGACAGTCCTGGTTGTCGTTGGTAATGAAACTCAAGTCTTAGCCGAAAAATAGGAGTTCATATGGCAACTAAGGGGAAACTTTCGGGGATACTTGATCGGGTGGAGAGGATCGGTAACCGCCTCCCAGATCCCATTACCCTCTTTCTCATTCTATGCGGTCTCGTTGTAATTTCATCTTGGATACTCGCCAGCATGGGCCTGAGCGTGGTACATCCCGTAAGTCAAGAAACCATTGCAGTGGATAGTTTGCTGAGCGCCAAGAACATCCAGCGAATGCTTCACGAAATGGTCTCTAACTTCAGCGCATTCCCACCGCTGGGCCTTGTCCTTGTAACGATGATTGGTATTGGGGTTGCGGAGCGGTCTGGTTTGGTTGCTGCGGGGTTGACCAAGCTTGTCATGGCGGTGCCGCAAAGCTTGCTGACAGCAACTCTAGTATTCGCCGGAATCTCGGCAAACGTTGCAGCAGATGCTGGTTATGTTGTCCTCACTCCCTTGGGAGCCATGTTGTTTGCTGCGGTGGGTCGTCACCCTTTAGCCGGGCTGGCTGCGGTATTCGCAGGGGTATCAGGTGGTTTTAGTGCCAACCTCATTGTAACTTCCCTTGATCCACTTTTGGGGGGAATTTCCACCACAGCAGCTCAAATCATCGATCCGAGTTACGTGGTCGACGTTACTGCGAACTTCTATTTCAACTTTGTCTCCACATTCTTGCTTGTCATCGTGGGAACGTTTGTCACCCACAGGATTGTCGAGCCTCGTCTGGGAACATGGTCCGCAGGAGAAGATGTCGATACTGAACTGAAGGCACTGACTAAGGATGAGCAGAAAGGCTTAATGGCGGCTTGTCTCACCCTTCTTGGTTTTACTGCCTTGGTCTTGCTGGGCTTTGTCTCTGACGATGGCGTGTTCCGCGACCCTAAAACGGGTATGAAGCCATTTATGGATGCTTTGGTTCCCCTTTTGATGCTCGGCTTCTTGCTGGCTGGAGTTGCCTATGGCGTTGTAGCTAAAACAATCAAGAGCGATAAAGATGTGAGTGCTATGACCGCAGACTCCATGGCATCAATGGGGGGATACATCGTTCTCGCCTTTGTTGCCGCGCAGTTTATTGCTTACTTTAGCTGGTCAAATATCGGCATGGTGACAGCAATCAGTGGAGCCGCTGCCCTAAAGGCTATTGGCTTTACTGGTTTGCCCTTGATCCTTGCATTTATAGCAGTATCAGCTGGCCTCAATTTATTGATAGGTTCTGCTTCGGCAAAGTGGGCGATTATGGGGCCAGTGTTTGTACCGATGCTTATGCTCCTTGGCTACTCCCCAGAGCTAGCTCAGGCCGCCTATCGGATTGGAGATTCGACAACCAATATCATCACTCCACTGATGCCTTACTTCCCAGTGATTATTGCCTTCGCAAAGAAATATGATAAGTCCATCGGGCTAGGGACATTGATTGCAACGATGTTACCTTATTCTGTTGGCTTCTTTTTGATGTGGGCTGTGATGTTATTGGTGTGGATGGTTTTTGGAATTCCATTGGGGCCTGACGCACCATTGCTGATCGAGCCACCGAGTGCTTCCCAATAGAATCTCATTTGATGATGGCAGTATTTTCGAGGTCTTTGAAAATACTGCCCACTTGCCTTTCTATATTTCCTTCTTGTCAATTCCCTTCCTATTGTTTTTTTGACTGGTGCCAAGAAATCCCTGCAGCTTTATAACTATCATACCTATCTTTGGTTACGATAAATAAAAATCTGCACTTTTTAATAAAATAATCAGAAAAAATGCAGCGCTATTTAATTAACCCCGTATTTCTAAGTGAAAACGCGATTGTCTTCAGTCGCGAGGTTAACTATGCATAGAATTATCTTTATCACCATCTTCCTATTGGTTACAAACAGATCCCATGCAGCCGGGTGTCAACTTACAACTCAAATTGGTAGATTCGTTCCTGAAAGTTGCTACCAAAACTTTCAAAGTGAGCTTTGCAATGATCAATGTATCGGTTCAGATCCAGGGTTCCACCCTTCTTGCTTTCATCAATACGATTTGCCTTGCAGCCTTGTAGAAAAGCTGTTGGCTACAGCTCCAAGCCGTCAATCAAATGGAGTCAAGTCTTGGATACATATTGAAGATCTATTGAATGAAGATAGCCTGAGAGCAGAATACTACATCCTTCAGGCAGAGATTTACGATGAGATCTTTCAAACGTATGTTCGGCCTAGAACCTTCAGCTACACGGGAAAAGCGCCGCTTACGATCATCAAGGAAAACTCCAAATTGCGAGCTTTAGGAACTATTGGTCATCTAACTAAGCCTCTTGAAGAAGCTGCCGTCTACAAACGATTGAGTCTTGGTAACGCTGTTGAACCAGCGATTCATACAGAAAAGATCGATCTTATCAACACTATAAAAATGTCACCTTTTTTAAGTGCTGAAGAAGAAATTTCAGTGATTAAAGATATCGAGCGGCAATATAGATCGAACACACGCTTGTGGAGCTTCATAAAACGAGCCGACCCTAAGTTGGTTAAGTCGTCTAGGATAAAGTTTATCAATACCCTGATTGCTAAGTTCTTACTATGAGAACTATTGTTTTCAACGATTTTAAAACCATAGCCTAGTAAATACATAATTGCAGCAGGATACGAGATATTTCAAAGCTTGATATA
>NZ_FWZT01000048.1 GCF_900177345.1 Pseudobacteriovorax antillogorgiicola | reverse complement strand
AAGAAGGAGTTTTTGGAAAGAGACTGCCCATGAGTGATATCAGGGCCTATCTTAATTTTTGTCTTGATTTGTGACACCCTTGCTCGGACAGGACAGATAAAACTCTTCTCTATCAATTATTTAATCTCATCAAACTTACCAACAAAATGTTTGATAATCGAGTCGATGACATTATCCGAAATTTCTAATTTTCGACAAAGTGCTCGATGGCGATAGAACTGAGCTATCCCTCAGGAATGAGGCTATCAAAGACTGAAAAGAGAGTCTTGCTTTTGAACACGTTATCTGAAGTGGAATCGTTAAACTTACGGGTTTACAATTCGGCCGCTCAAGGTAGCTTCGACTATATCAACTAATTGTCCAGCGAGAACATCATCGACATATACATCTCCAACTCTCATGGTAGAGGCCCTCTTTCCTTCACAGTTATAACCCCTCCAAGGAATTCAACAACGGTTCGTACTTTATCCAACCGCAAGCTTTGCTTGCCTTGCTCCAGCTCTCGAAAAAACCTCACACCAACTCCGATTCGCCTGGCAAGTACCTCCTGGGTATATCCAAGCTCCTTTCGTTTTTCTCTAACGAAAACTGCTATAGGTCCCGCTGTTTCATATATCTCAGACAGAGTTCTTCTCATTTTGATACCTTTTCGGGTTTCAGTATCGAGACACTCCCAAACTTTAGCACCTTAAGGTACTAAAATAGTAGTTCTATCAATTGTAGCACCTCATTAGGTATCAAAATTAGAAAAATTCGTTTTTAGCACCTTTACGGGAGCTAAAATTATTAAGCTAACGAATACCATAGGAAACCATATATAATGTATAATTACAGATACTTATAAGATTTGGTCTTTACTAGTTACAGAAACTATCCGATACTTAGTTTAGTTGGCATAACCAACTATAGGTGACGGTATGAACTACAGAAAATTTATTGAAAAATTAGATAATTGTACTCAGAACGAAGCACATAAATATCTGGATAGATCACTATATCAAGTTGGTGTTTTTCTACCGTCCTATAGTTCAAAAACGCACCTCGATCTGGAGCTATCTCTTCTAACTGCTTTTTACCTGGTTGGGCTAAAAGAGATGTCCGCCACTCGTTTCTTAGGGCCACTGACACTCTTTCTGCAAAAGAACGTCAGCCTTATCAACCGATCGAAACTTCAAAAAATGTGGGATCATTTAGGCCGGGAAAGAGCCCCATTGATGAGACTGGCCATGCACCTACTGGGTACCACAGTATCTGGGAACTTTTCTCCATTCTATCTTGACCAGAGAATGAAAGCTCTGGTGGATAAAAAGCTAGCTAAAGAAGGCACTTTTATGGAAGTGCCTTTAAGCTTAGGGTTGATGATCCCAGCAGGCAGCGTACGGCTCCGAGAAAGCGATTTGGTCCCTGAACTCGTTCTATTCAAGAGAAACAAGCAGCTTAGAGAACGGCTATTTATGGGTGGAACGTTCAGAGCTGATGTGAGCTTTCAGCTAAAGAGAAACCCGGCCACGACACCTTCAGATTTGGAAAAGAGATTTGCAATGACTCATGAGCCAGCCTTTCGGCTGCTAACCGACCTTAAAAGAGCGCGTAGCTTGACATCTTCTAACTCCTTTGCCATGAGCTAAGCAAATGACGGACCCTATAGATACCACTATTCTCGATTCGTTTGACTTTTACTTGAACAAACATGACAAGTCCTTCACGGCATCTATAGTAGGTGGAGGAGCGATCTACCTAATCGCTAGGGCAAAAGTAACGGGGGACATCGATACAATTACGAAAATCCCAGAAGACATCAAGCGTTTATCTAAAGCATTTGCACTTGAGCAGGATATTCCTCAAAGATGGCTAAATGACAATGTTTCTAACTTGGCTCAAGACTTCCTAAGGTCAGGTAGAAATCCGTTTCACAGCCTTGTATACGAAGGCAGTGCTGTTAAGCTCTACGTTCCCTATAAACCAGACCTTCTCCTATCAAAAATATTCCCAATGATCGATCGCCCCGATGGTCAGGATCTAGATGACATTTCTCTACTCGTAAAGGAAGGCTTTATCTCAAAGCAAGAGTTTGACGAAGCCATAACCCTTTTTCAGCGCCAAATCTCTCTAATGAATCCTGATGAAAAAGATGAAGCGGAGATCGTAGTTCAAATAGTTGAAAACGAACGAGACAAGCTATTCCCTATTCCAACAAAAATCCCAAAACTTCCGATCACTCCAAGCAAAGAAAAATCACAGACTGACAAAAAGATCTGCCAGGTGGTAGGGTGTAACAACCCAGTGCACTTCAGGCCACGCACCGACCCCAAAAGAAGGAAGAAAGGCTACTGCACACAGTGTTTCAACCAACGATCTTGAGGTGAACTAAAAGAAATGGCGGCCCCACCAGGAATCGAACCTAGAACTAACGCTTAGGAAGCGCTTGTTATATCCGTTTAACTATGGAGCCAAGGGGAGCTAAATGAATAGCAAAAGCCTTGAGAGAAGTCAAAGCAAAGGGGCCACTGCTGTGACCCCTTGGTCATACTAGGAAAGCATCATCAAAGGATTCTCTAGATAAGCCGCTAGAGTTTGCAGGAACTGCGCTCCTACCGCACCGTCGATGACACGGTGATCACAAGACATGGTGAATTTCATGCGTTGCTGAACTTCAATCTCGCCGCTGTCTCCCACCCACGGTGTAGGAATGGTAGCGCCTACGGCTAAAATCGCAGCCTGTGGAGGATTGATAATAGCTGTAAACTCTTCGATTCCCATCATACCTAGATTGGAAATAGAGAAGGTTCCGCCTTGGTATTCCTCTGGCTTTAGGCCTCCAGATTTCGCCCGGCCGACAAGATCCTTGGTTTGCCGCGCGATGTCCCGAGCACCCAGGATATGAGCACCTCTCACAACTGGTGTGATCAGGCCATCTGGAATAGCTACAGCGACCGAAATATCAGCTGAACCGAACTGACGAATGAAGTCGCCTTGCCACGAAGCATTCACTTCCGGATGCTTCATCAGGGCCTTACCACATGCCTGGACGATGAGGTCATTGACACTGACTTTAGGTGGCGGGTTGTCACCACGATAGCTTTCTACTTCGGCGTTAAGAGACTTGCGCCACTCTAGAAGCTTCGCCATGTTTACGGATCGAGTCAGATAGAAGTGAGGAGCGTCGTTTTTGCCAGCCAGAAGGCGCTTGGCAATCGTCTTCCTCATCATCGAATTTGGCTTGTCTTGGTCGCCAAACTGAGGCAATGGAATCGGCTTTGGTACATCCACGGTGTCACCAGGCTTCGGCTTGCCACCGCCGCTCTGCATTGCTTGTTCGACATCTTTCTGAATGATGCGACCACCAGGGCCTGAGCCATCGATCTGGTCAAGGCTGATATTGTTGTCTTCGGCCATCTTTTTCGCTAGTGGGGACGCTTTTACGCGAGAACCGTCGCCTGAACTTTGGCTCTTGGGAGCGCTAGCCTCTTGCTTCGCAGAGCCTTCATCCCCCGAAGAAGCCTTTTCATCAGACTTTTCAGATTCATCTGCTTTAGACTCGCTTTTGCTACCGCCAGATTTGGCTAGAAGCTTATCGAGATCGAAATCTTCGCCCTTTTCACCAATCACGCAAATCGGGGCATTTAGTTCACAGGCCTCACCACCTTTGACAAGGATCTTCAGAAGTGTTCCTTCTTCAGGTGAGTTGTACTCCATCGTCGCCTTATCGGTTTCGATTTCAACAAAGGCTTCGCCTTCTTCGATGAAGTCGCCTTCTTCTTTAAGCCAAGACGCTATCGCACCCTCTTCCATGGTGTCGCTTAGCTTTGGCATTTCAATTATTTCAGCCATGAGACCGTCCTCAGTTTGCTTATAGGTACATTACGTCTTTGATCGCTTGGGTGATGCGATCTTCCGATGGCATCGTTCGCTCTTCTTGGGCTTCGTTGTAAGGCATTGGCACAAACTCGTTTGTGACCCGCGTTACCGGAGCGTCTAGATAATCGAAGCAAGCGCTTTGAATTCGATCGGAGATTTGCGAGCCTAGAGACGAGAACCCCCATGCTTCCTCTACGATCACAACTCGGTTGGTTTTCTTAACGGATTCAAAGATTAAATCCTCATCCAGTGGCTGGAGCGTTCTAGGGTCGAGGACTTCGACGCTCACACCATCTTTTTCTAGGGCTTCAGCGATTTTCATGCACTTATGCACCACCTTATTCCAGGCGATGAGAGTCACATCTGAACCCTCTTTCTTGATATCCCCTTTGCCAAGAGGGATGAGGTACTCTTCGTCAGGGACTTCGCCCTTCAAGCCGTACATCATCTCACTTTCAAGGAAGATCACAGGGTTGTCATCGCGGATCGCAGATTTTAATAGCCCGAGTCCATCGTAGGGAGTCGAGCAGGTGACAACAATCAGACCTGGAATGTTGGTGATCATCGGCTCTACTGCTTGGCTATGCTGTGCTCCAAGCATGTGAGCAGCACCATTCGGTCCACGAAACACGATGGGCACCTTAAATTGGCCGCCAGACATGTATCGCATTTTTGCAGCATGGTTGATGATCTGGTCGAAGGCCTGGATACCAAAGTTCCAAGTCATCATTTCGATGATAGGTCGCAAGCCAACCATCGCAGCACCGATCCCCAAGCCAGCAAAGCCACCCTCGGAAATTGGTGAATCCCATACACGCTTCTCACCGAACTTTTCTAGGAGACCTTTGGAAACCTTGTAGGCTCCATCGTATTGCGCGACCTCTTCACCCATCAAAAAAATGGTCTCGTCGCGTTCCATCTCTTCTTTCATGGCTCGGCCTAAGGCCTCGCGGAATGTTAATTGCGCCATGTATATCTCTCTTTCGAATAAGTATTAAACCAGAACGTGATCCCAAAGTTCTTCAATCGGTGGATTCGGCGATTCATCAGCAAATGCCTCAGCGGCTTTCACCTGATCTTTAGCCTCCGTATCCCACTCTTTGAGCTGCTCCTCGGTGCTGAGATCGTTCTCAACCAAGTACTTGCCAAGTTGTTTGATGGGGTCTTTATTCTTCTGGTAATCTTCGACTTCTTTTTTCGTTCGGTAGGTGCCGGGATCGGAAACCGAATGACCGCGATAGCGATAGGTAAGGGCTTCCAAAAGGTGAGGCTTTTTATCTTTCCTCATTTTCTCGACAATTTTCGAAACATGCTCTTGCACCGTGATCACGTTCATACCATCACAGTCGGAGTGATCCATGTCGAATGACAAGGCTCGCTTCCAAAGGTGATCAATGCTTGTGGTTCGGCGGATATCCGTTCCCATACCATACTTGTTGTTTTCAATGATGAAAAGTACGGGTAGATCCCAGGTCGCCGCCATGTTCAACGCTTCGAAAAACTGGCCTTGATTCGTTGCCGCATCGCCGAGGTAGCAAACACAGACATCATCTTCTTCACGATAACGAATCGCGAAGCCAACACCGGCAGCCAGTGGCACTTGACCACCAACGATCCCATGCCCACCTAAGAAGCGAAGCGACTCACTAAACATGTGCATCGATCCGCCTTTGCCGCGGCAAATGCCGTCAACTTTGCCGAATAGCTCGGCCATGACTTGCTTTGGCTCGATCCCCTTGCCGATAGCCTGGGTGTGCGACCGATAGCCACTGATCATGTAGTCAGAATCCCGGAGGCTATTCTGAACACCGACCGCTAAGCCTTCTTGTCCTATGTGCAAATGGCAAAACCCAGAGAATTTTCTCTTTGTATAAGCCAAGCCAACACGCTCTTCGAATCTTCTAAAAAGACACATCTGTTTGTACATTGCGAAGAGCTGTTCTTTATCTAAGTTTGTTTTCTTTTTCGCCATAAACACTTCCTAAAACCAGATCAAGCCTATAGACTTCAGACGGCTATCACGCTAGCACGATTGCCGCAAGACTTGTTAGTAAATTTACAAGTTTTTAGGGTCTTTTGACGTTTCGGTGACACTTCGATCAACGATTGGTTTCGTGATCTCCGTGCCTAAGTCGAAATATCATGCAACCCTAATCGATTGCTCGGAATGCCACAGTTGCGTTCGTCCCGCCAAACCCAAATGAATTAGACAGTGCAACAGACACCCGTTTTTCGACAGCTTCGTTGGGGGTGTAATCAAGTGGACACAGCTCATCTTGCTCATGCAAGTTGGCAGTGGGTGGTACAGTGTTGTGGTGAATCGCCAGGATCGAGAAAATCGCCTCGATCCCACCAGCACCACCGATACAATGGCCCGTGACTCCCTTTGTGGACGAAATGGAAAGCTTCTTAGCGTGATCGCCAAATACAGCCATGATGGCCTCGCTCTCGTATTGATCGTTCATCTTGGTCGAAGTCCCGTGAGCATTAATGTAATCAACGTCCTCTGGCTTTAAGCCCCCTGTTTCCAAGGCCATTTTCATGCAGCGCTGCCCACCTTCCCCTTGAGGTGCGGGAGCCGTGATGTGGTGACCATCCCCTGACAAGCCATAACCTACCACTTCTGCGTAAATTTTTGCGCCTCTCTTTTGAGCGCTTTCCATGTCCTCTAAAACCAGAATGCCAGCCCCCTCGCCCATGATAAAACCATCACGATTCTTGTCGAAGGGTCGAGATGCCACAGAGGGCTCTTCGTTGTGAGTGCTTAAAGCTTTCAGGGCATTGAATGAAGCGATGCCTAGCTTTGAGATTGTCGACTCGGAGCCACCACATACCATCGCATCCGCATGACCGTCTTTAATCAAACGAAAGCCCTCGCCAATACCGTGAGTTCCACTAGCACAGGCTGTGGTGGGGCAGATATTAGGCCCTTTGAGATTCTTCAAGATGGAGACGTAGCCGGCAGCCATATTGGGAATTGTATAGGGAATGAAGAATGGTGAAATCCGCTTCTCGCCCTTTTCGTCGAGGACACGGGTACTCTCTTCGATGCACGCTAGGGCTCCCATGCCCACGCCGATGGAGCAACCAATTCGCTCTGAGTTTACTGAGGTATCCAAACCACTTTCCGCAATCGCTTCGTGGGCAGCGACGGCTGCAAATTGGATGAATCGAGTGAGTCGAGCTTGATCCTTTTTACCAATGACAAAACTAGGATCGAAGTCTTTAACCTCAGCCGCTATTTGTACTTTCAAATCACTAGGATCGAAAAGGCTAATCTTAGTTACCCCAGACTCTCCTTGAAGCGCTCGCTTCCAGGAATCCTGAACGTTATTGCCCACAGGAGAAACCATACCTAAGCCAGTAACAACGACACGTCTCATACTTTTTTCACCTTACATTGCCATCGATTGTGTCCTGATTTAACCCTTTTCCCACTTACCAAATCAGCGGGGTGTTAGCACCCCATTTTTTGTGTAGATTTTGTAAAAGCTTGTGTAGGCCCTTAATCCGAAGGGCTAGGGTTATTTCGCTGCCAGATCTTGCGTAGACCAGGGATATAACGAGGGTCTAAGGCAGACTCTGATGGAGGGAGTTTATTTTTTTGATAGACCAGGAAACTACCAAATGCCAAAAGCAGCAAGTTGGGCACCCAAGCTCCTAGAATAGCCGAGATTTGACCTTTTTCCGCCATATACTTAAAGCTCATGAGCACCACATAGCCGAATATAATGGTAAGAATGGCACCAATGTAGCCAAAGCCTCGCCCGCGACGTTCATCTTGAATTCCAAGCACCATGGCAAACAAGGCGAAGGTGATGCAAGCAAAGGGCAATCCAAATCGCTGGTGGAGGAGAAACCGGGCCTTTAGATAGGTTTTTTCTTGATCAGGCCGCCTATTGTTTTCCAGTTTCGAAACATAGTTCCAAAGTTGGCCAGGGGAATAACTTCGATAGTCATCTGTTGCTGAATCCGGACCAAAAATCTGTTCCTGAAAGATACGGATCAAGTCCAGTTCTGCTCGCTTGAATTTTACCACTGATATCTGCTCGGAATCGGGAGCAGTCGAGTAAATCACACCATAGTCGAAGGCCATCGTGAGATCGCCCGACTCTACTGATCCAGACACAGACCCACTGGGTGCAAGCAAGGTGAAACTTTGATCCTTGTTCTTACTTCCTGGAGCTAGCATCACATTCTCAAAGTGAGTTCGATCAGGAGATATGGTTTCCGCGTAGAGGACGTAACCTAGAAAGTCATCAAGAAACACTCCAGGCTTGAGCTGGACCTTGATCATGTTGTCTAATTCAGTTTGGGTCTTGCGATGATAAAACTGTACCGTTTCACGGCGCCCCCAGGGCTCGAAGTACAAGGAGCATATGGTAGCTGTGCCGTAAAGAATCCCACCAATGAGCAGGACCGGCACTGCAGCTCGCTTCAAAGAATAGCCTGACGCTAGCATAGCTGTGTATTCTCCATCGGCGGAAAAGCGGCTAAATGCCAAAAGAACCGCAAACATATAGGCGATGGGTATAGTGAACGAAAGAAACGGAACCATAATGAATAGAAACGGCAAAAGAATATTTTCTAGGGTTAGCCCAAAAGTGACTAAAACTTCAGAAAGTCGGATAAGTTGTGATACGACTATGATGGCACTAAGAACACACAAAGACGTGACAAATTGAGGTAGTAGTTCCTTCAAGAAATAGAAAAAAAGTGTAATGGCTTAGCTCCCTTTCGGCAGGCCTAGAAGGCTTTGATATCAACAACTATAGGATATTAAATTAGCCTTGCATCCGGTATAATAATCAAGTCACCTTGAATCACTTGGCATCATCAAAATGAAGCATATTCTCCGATTAACATCCGTCAGCTCAATCATTTTATTAGCATCTCTTACCTGTTTCAGTCACGGGAATCGCGCCTGGGCAAACGCCACCCTGCCCAAAATTCCTCAGGTTTTGCCTGAGTGGGAGGACATCGCTACTCCTAGCTTGCATAGCATGCCAGTCAATATAGTTCCACGGATTCAAAACAGATTGAAACACTTTTTAAAAGCTCGCGATAACCCTGTCGCAGGGCTTATTTTGGCTGATGTACGCACTGGTAAAGTCCTTGCCATGGTGCAGGGTGCACAGCCCAAAGCGTGGGGTGCCCAAACTAACACGAATCTACATACCGGCTTTCCCGCTGCCTCACTCTTCAAAACCATCGTCGCTGCATCCACCCTGGAATCGACCAACATCGACAGCCTACAAGGCTCAACCTTGGATGGTGGCTGCGCGACTGTGAGCCCGCGAGGTTATTGGTTGCGGAATAATGTCCGCGGCAGAAAGTTTAAGATCAACCTCCGCCGAGCGTACGGCAGTTCATGTAACGGTTTTTTCGCGCGCTTGGCTGTCAATGAAATTGGTCTTGGGCCAATCCTCAATATGGCGAAACGCTTCGGCTGGGATGGGAAGCCCGTCACCACTGACTTCTCACTTAGGCCTAGTCCTATTCGCACCCCAAATCCAGCAACGTCCAGCGCCCACCGTGTCGGGAGCTTTGCAGCTGGCTTTGGCAATGTGGGGATATCGGTAGCTCATGCTACTTGGCAGATGCTCGCCATCGCCAATCTGGGCGTTAGCAAGCCTTTGAGGCTTTTTTCAGCAAGCGGCAAGGAGCAAGCTTTGGCTTCAGAGCGGGTTCTTAGCGAAGAGGCCTCTCGTGAACTCCTAGCGATCATGGATGCCACGGTCCTCGGTGGCACCGCGACTTCAGTTTTTAGAAAAGGGCGTTACCGTCGTTTGCGTCAAGATATTGGCGGTAAAACAGGGACTCTCACAGGGGCTCATCCAAAGGGAGTCACCACTTGGTTTGCTGGTGCCTATCCCATTGAGAACCCTGAGGTCGTGGTTGCATCTGTCGTTGTTCTAGAAGATCTCTGGCACATTAAAGCCTCGAACCTTGCAGCGGAAGCGATCTTGGCCCATTATGATTACCGGAAGTCACTCAAACTATCGGAATCAAATAAGAAAATCCCCGCTAAAAATTAGAACTGTGGTATCTGTAATTGTTGTTTGATCTTTACTGTCTTAATTTGGTAACCACAGCACAACGACATAACCCACGCTTGCTTAGAGGTATCGTATGAGCACCCCTAATACCATTCCAGTCATCGATTTAAATGACTACCTTTCGGACGATAAGAACAAAAAACAAAAGTTTGTGGATAATGTAGGAGCCGCCCTAAAGGATGTTGGTTTCTTTGCATTGACAAACCATGGACTGCCACAGGATTTAGTTTCAGAAGCCTACTCGATTTCCGAAAAGTTCTTCAAACTCGATGAAGCGACTAAAAGAAAATACGAGAACCTAGAAATCCAAGGTCAGCGAGGCTACACCTCGTTTGGTCGTGAGCATGCTAAAGACCACGATGCTCCTGACCTTAAAGAGTTCTGGCACGTGGGGCAGGACCTTTCAGACGGGCATAAGCTTGCTGATGTTTATCCACAAAATATCTGGCCTAAAGAGCTGCCTTCATTCGAAACGACTATGAAGGATATCTATCAACAGCTAGAACGATGTTCACTGCAGATATTGGAGGCATGCTCGCTCTATATCGGTGAAGATAAATCACTTTTCCGCGATATGGCAGTCGACGGCAACACCATCCTTCGCCTGATTCATTATCCACCCATTCCAGAAGACGCCAACCCTGCAAGCGTTCGGGCAGCCGCTCATGAAGATATTAACTTAATCACCTTATTGATCGACGCAACAACGTCGGGCCTTGAAATCATGGATCGCAACGGCAACTGGTTGCCAGTAGTGACCCCAAGAGGATGTATCATTGTTGATTCAGGAGATATGCTTCAGAACGCTAGTAACGGCTTCTACAAGGCAACAACTCACAGGGTTGTGAACCCAAATGACTCTCGTTCGCGACGGTTTTCCATGCCTTTCTTCGTCCATGCACGCAGCGAGGTGCCTTTGAATCCTATCGCAAGTTGTGTTGCTAAGACTGGTGGTGAGAAGAAGTATCCCGACATCACAGCCGGTGAGTACCTTCACCAGCGCCTTAAAGAAATTGGCTTAAGCTAAACTTTAAGTCATCCTGAGGCTAGATCTAAGGGATGACACCCCCAAACCAAGTGATGGTTAAGGGCTTTGGCCAGCCCTTAACCTACTTTTTCCTCAGTATCTGCCTGAAGCTCCTCATCAGCGATCACAAGATCTTCCGCTACCGTGGTAAAACCCTCTTGTCGTGGGGTAAACCTCAGCTTCATACCGACCTTGATATCACCAATATCAGCCTTGCGGACATCATGGGGAAAGAACATGATACTGGCTTTTTCGAAAGCTGGATCTTTGACTTTGAGCCAACCCAATCGATCGGGATTATAGTGGGTCACCTCGCCAACAAACTCGTTGGAGATCGTGTTGCTATCCACTACCATAGCACCAGTTTTTTCGATGCTTTGTAACGCACTTTCTATGACTTCCTGCTTCGAATCCCCCTTTTTCACCATGATATAGAGCATATGTTTGGCCCGGGTGCAGGCCACATACAGCAAGCTAGACATGATTGGATTCGTTAAAGGCAAGTTATACTCGCTAATATTAGCAATGATACCAACATGGGTTTCCAAGCCTTTAAAGCTAGAGATCGTAGAGATAGGCACCTTACCTGCGTAGTCCTTAGCCGTAGGCATAGTGCGCTGCTTAAGCTCTCCCAGATTCATGAATTCATAGGCACCTAGCTTATTGATGCCATTGAGAACAGAGCCTTCATGAAACGGTCGCCTAGCCGAAAGAATCGTGGTCTCATGACTCATCAGACCCTCTTTTTGGTAGAGGCGATCCAGTAACTCTTGAAGCTTGTCTTGCGCATCCTGCTCATCTTCATAAACAATTAGCTCTGGGACATAACCTAGGCGTCCTGAGTGGCTTCTTAAAATTTCTTTTCCAGTGCGAAAGGACCTTGAAAATCCACAGATCTCCCGTGTGGTGCGATAGTTATGAACCAGAGGAAAATAGGGTGTGCCAATCGGTAAAACGTCTTCAGGGACGAAACTACTATCAGATGAGCCCGAGCCGAACACCCCTTGGCTTCGATCGAAAAATATATAGAAATGCGACTCATCATCTTTGAGGGCTGTTTCAATAGATTCCCACCAGAACGGCTGCACATCCTGAGCCTCGTCACAGAGCAGGACTTCGTAGCGTTTTTCAGAGCTAGCAATGGCTTCTTTCAGGCGTTCTGGGCCAACATATTGAATCCAATCTTCACGGCTACCATCAAAGCCATTGGGTCTACGCAGGAGTTCAATTCCATAGGATGATGCGAGCTCTGCATATGTCATCACATTAACTTTATCGCCTACTTCGGTTTTCATGAAACTATTGAGAAGCGGGTTGCTCGATAGCAATAGCACTTCCTTGCCTTGATTGCGGAAGTGTTTTGCCAGCATGATAGCAAGCATGGTTTTACCGGTGCCAGCTTCCCCTTCCACCGCCAGTCTTTTAGAGCTAGCAACTGGAGTGATAAGGGTTTCATGAATAACCTCAACATCCTTGACCCTCATCTCATGATTGTCCAAATAGTCACGTATGAAGAGCTTAGTTTCGTAAGTGGAGCCCTTAAGTAGGGTATCTAGGTCTTGGCCTATATCTTGGAACTTTAGATACTTCTCTGGGTGAACGGCTTTCGCAATTTCCTTCAAGTAGGCTTCCAGGTTCTGAAGCCTGTGTCGACCCAGGATAAGTTTGGGCTCTACCTCGGCTGAGGCTTGAATTTGAGTTTCATCAGCTGTAGGAAAGCAAACTAGATGAGTCGCTGGGCACTTTAAATTGCTTCGTTTCAAATAGCGTAAGAAACGGCTCTTCCAAACCAATGCCTGCTGAAAGGGGTTCCTGATCGCAAAAGATTTTCCATAGCGATTGATTGAATAGAACTTACCAGCATCAGCATCATATTTGATCTGGCCACCCTTCACTTCGATGGCAAAGATCCCCCAACGAGGGTGATACAAAACAAAGTCGATCTCATTATCTTGAAGACCCTTGCCTGGCTCTAATGCCGATAAAGTACACGAGTAGTAAGCTCGCCAATCTTTAGAGAGAGACTTAGTGATATTATAGACTTGCTCCTCGGCTCGGCTAGCGAAAATCACCCGGCGGCGATTGGAATCTGGATAAACTGTGGCCATGAGATCTTCCTTAGGAAACTGGGGGTTCAACAATCGTTCGGCAGTAACTCAGTACAGACAATGGGCATAGATAGCCGATCGATAGAGTTACAAGGAGTAGGCCAGCTGTAAGTTATTGATTTTTGGTGGGATGATCTGCTTAAAGAGTAAGCAGGTGTGTCTTGATAGGAAAATTGGAACGCAAAAAACCCTCTGACGAATTCTCATCAGAGGGTTTTTATATTTTTAGGCTGCGTCGAGCTACTCTCCCACTCTTATTAGAGCAGTACCATTGCCGCTGAGGAGCTTAGCTTCCGAGTTCG
>NZ_FWZT01000047.1 GCF_900177345.1 Pseudobacteriovorax antillogorgiicola | reverse complement strand
TCTTGATTCTTTGTCATTTTGAGACCTTTCACTACCGCGCAAACATTATACTAATCTATCGGCAGATTTGTCTCACACTCCCCTGGCACATAGCGGGAGAAGTGCCTGACCTGCGCTGGTTATATCAATGGCTGACCTTCGTGTATACCATACTAAGGGACAGCTAGAATTGCACTTATTGCAAACAGACGGATCAGGAGCATCATCAATTACTTGAAATCGTGTAGCCAACATATCCATAGTTTGTTCTCTTTTCAGGTCATTATGGATATATTTTTTCCAACGTCAAGTGCGGAGTGTCATAACGCGGGGGTCAATTCTACGATTAGCGAGCACCTGCGCGATGGCGGGATAGAGGTTGATAAAACCGTGTCGAATCCATATTCAGAGACGTAAAGCTTGGGCTCAAGAACTATCTTTTTGTGATGTCAGATCTTGGTGGAGAGGCGATGGCAGGGCTCTACAGTTTGATTATGACCTGTGAGCTTCATGGTATCAATCCTCAGGACTACCTGGCTGATATTCTTGTCAGGCTCTCAAATGTCACGACTCAACATTTCGTCTAAAGATGAATATGTTGAACAAGAGTACCCTAGAGAGCTGCTGGTCAAAAAGCTAGGACTTGAGGGTAAGGTTTACTTTGATCAGCCTTTCGAAGTTTTTGACGATCATGCTCAAATTTATGAAATGGCCGCACTTTCTCCATGATCTTTGAAAACTTAATACTTTTTTAGGCTGGGATTTACCTGGTCGTGGCGAGGTGCGCCCTGAAATATTAATAGTCAGGGACGGACACCTTCAAGCTTGGAGATTCTTAAGGTTCGTAGGAAATGGCCTGAAATCAAGTTTTGCCAACCAATCTATGAGTGGGTCATCGAGGAGGCGATTCTAAGGGGAATGCTCGAAGCTCCTGGATTTGGAGATCCTTTAAAAAGAGCCTTGAATTTATAAGCGCAATGGATTGGGCAAGAGATGCCAAGCATCGATAGGCTTAAAGATGCAAAAGCAGATGAAGTTGAAATCAGGAATGGAACGAACTCCCGAAGGCAGATCTTTGAAGGTAAGGGTAAAGACTACGACAAAGTAAAAAGGGAACTTAAGTCTGAGAATCATATGTCACTTATACCTTGTCGGACCTAAGCTTCATTTTGTGCGAACTATAATGTTGCCAATTGGCAACATCCAATCGATTCGGCTATCTTTAAGAAGAAATCCCATGCTATTCGCTAATTTGGACCCAGCGGTTATGCTTAAAAATACTTTCACTAGGATTAAAGACATGAAAAAAATACTATTAACACTATCATTTTCTCTCTCCCCAATGCTACTTTCGAACACCCAAGATGACGGGCTGAGAAAACTTAATATTTCAAATAACACAGGAGTCGAAGATATCCTGAATAGGGAGAATGTTGCTCGAATCAATTCCCACCTAGAACACCTCAGTGCTTCAGTTGGCAACCATACTGGAAGTGGCGGAGGAGGAGAGGCACTCCCTGACTACGCGATTCCCATAAAAAATGACCGGTGCTTCGAGAAAGTAGCTCGTTTGGAGGAACCCAATTCTTTAAATACAATGGAGCCATCTCATGCGAGAGTTTTCCATTGCGAGCAAGAGTCGATAAAATACTACAAAATTCAAGAAAGTGAACCTGATATTGGCTATAGCTATACTGATAGAGGTTATAGTCTGGGAATAAAGAGATCAAAATTCACTTGGAATAATAGACCTACTCATCTAATAGAAATGACCCCCTATGCAGATAACCATATAGACATATACCTACAGGAGATAGAAAACTGCTCATTGGATCGACAAGATAGATCTTCACTTCTAAAGTCACTTGCTAGGATTGGTGTTGAAGAATATATAAATTCGTCTTTCCCAGAGGAAATTAAAGAAATCAGACTGTTTGATGAAGAGTATGAAAAGGAAAATATTGGGGTCGTATTTGTTAATAATATTTATAATAAAGTATATGCGTTGGATACTATAGTTACCTCGAAAAGGCCTAACTATAAGAAGTGCTTTCGAGCCCGAGCGAAGACAAGGGTACACGGGAATGGTGTAATAATTAGAACAATAAATGAAATTCTATCATCAGTTACCTCGAATAAATAGATCGAATTGGTTTAAGACAGATACAGAGGACTGTTTCTCTTCATAGAGAGGCAGTCCACTATCTATTAGCAGAGAAAAAAGAATACTTTCAAAAAAGAGGTTGATCATGACAGATAAGGCTGTTCAGGTTCTAGAGGACATTTTTAACGACAGGCTGACGAAACGAAACAAGTATTCTTTGAGAAAGTATGCTGAAGACTTAAACCTAAGTCCAAGCTTCCTGGGTCGTATATTGAAAGGCAAACGTAGACTTTCACTAGAAAAAGCATTTGAAATTGCCGATAGATTGGGGTTGGATAGTAAGAAACGAGAACTATTCTTCAACTATGTTAGATCTCCATCGGATACCTTTAAAAAAGATAATAGAATAGATCCTAAATACTTAACAGAAAATGCGTTTACAATAGTATCTGTTTGGTACCACTATGCTATTACTGAGCTAACTTACAAACCAGGCTTCGACAATACGATTGACCAGATAGCTGACAGCCTCGGAATATCTAAAGGTAATGCGAAAATGGCAGTCGACCGACTGCTTCGAGTTAAAATGCTTTCAAGGGATCAAAATGGTAGGCTAGTTAAAACTAATCAGAACTTTGCAACTAAGGATATACCTTCTGAGGCTTTAAGAAGTCGGCACAAACAAGTCTTAGAAAAAGCACATAGAGCAATCGATTCTCAGGACTTTGATGAAAGAATAAACACAGGTATGACGTTCTGTATCGATAAAAAGAAAATCCCTGAAGCTAGAAAAAAAATCTTCGATTTTGTTCAAGAAATGAGTGTTTTGATGGAAAATGGGGACAAAGATGAAGTTTATGAACTTTCTGTTTCCTTGTTTTCCCTCGAACAGTGATCTGCCTTTTAAGCTATTACTTTTTACTCTATAGAAGTTTATAAGTTCTTTGATCTATATACTCCATCAACAAACGACATTATGTCTTTTTCTTTCGAAAATAGTTTTCTGCCAACCCTGTAAACCATGTCTAATGACATCGCTCTTTCATCTCGCAAAACCCTAGATAAATAACCTGGGTCAATACTGAGATCCTTGGCGAACTTTCTTAAGGAATAGCTTGGGTTCTTTTTTCGACGTCTTTTTAACTCACTTACTAAAGTCTTTGAGCAGTAGCTAGTCATACCTTCCCTTATAAATTGTAAGAGAAAACCTTATACTAATTGATCGCATAGTTCTCGGAAAAAATATACAAGCTTGCCAGCTGGCTACATTTAGAACCTATTTTTTTATTGTTGCCAGTTGGCAAATATAGATCGTTTTTTGTTTTCCAAAATGTTTTGAAATTCTACCTTTGTTGTAAGAATAGAAGTTAACTTCTTTATTACAATAAAAAGGAGGTTTGTTTCAGTAATTCATACTCATCTTTTTCACGAATAGAACCTTAAATTAAAGCTATCATCAGAGGAAACAAATGAAACTTAGAAATCTTATGTCGAAGACTTTATTAGCAGCAGTTCCCCTTAGTCTTTCAGTATCTTGTTATGGCCAGTTAGGGGATCCTTCATACATTGATGACCCTTCATTTTTTATTAAAAACCCTCCAAGCCTTGGCGGAGGGTTTGACCACGAATCAAATAGATTTAGTGGCTCGTGCATGGACTTCAAACGCGATGAGAACAGACCTGTAACTGCAAACTTCGACTACAATTTCATCAAAGTTGATGAGGAATACTTTAACAGCCTGACTACTAATATTGAAGTTGACGCTAGATTTAAATACTGGTTTCTCAAAACTCATATCAATTTCAAAAGTGATTCTAGCTCATCAACTAGAATGAAGAAAAAATATATCTTAGTTGAATACCAGGTAGAAACACTTTACGACTCAATAGACGATACACAGTCTAGTTTTTATCCAGATGCCCTTCGTTTAATTTCTAATAATAATTTAGATCTTTTTCTAACAACATGCGGTGATCATTACGTTCGCTCAATTGGTAGGACGAAAACATACTTTGCTCTCTTGAGTTACGAAACAGAAAATACCAATAGGGATTCCACTTTTGAAGGCAAACTAGAGGCCAACTTATCTGGTCTATTTGCCCGAGGAAGGTTCACTGGGACAGTAGATAGGGAGCTTGAGCAGGAAGCTATTTCAAAAAGGCTTCAGATTAGAATTCAAGGAAGAGGTCT
Source organism: Pseudobacteriovorax antillogorgiicola (assembly GCF_900177345.1). Taxonomy (NCBI): domain Bacteria; kingdom Pseudomonadati; phylum Bdellovibrionota; class Oligoflexia; order Oligoflexales; family Pseudobacteriovoracaceae; genus Pseudobacteriovorax; species Pseudobacteriovorax antillogorgiicola. The sequence goes on along the minus strand of NZ_FWZT01000047.1, from coordinate 12,188 downwards.
ATCCCTAGATGAACTGAATCCTAACATTCTTCCTATGTCGTTGGAAGAGTTTCCAACAGCGATACGTACCACGATAGAAACAATGAAGGATCCAGATACAGGAATCATAACGAGAGTGGAAGTTGCTCCATGGACTTATAATACCAGGTTCATAGAAAGAGTTATAGAAGCAAACCCAGGAAATCCAGAGTTTGCTAATAGAACTCTAAACTTTATCAGAAATTCGGCCACGAAGGCGAAAGCCTTTAGAAGAGCAGAACTTGTACAGAACCTCGAATCTGAATTCATAAATTGTGTTGATGATTTCCAATTCTCAAAAGTTTTTAATCCTGACGACACCACTAAGTATATTAACCACCTTGACTTAAGCCAATCAGCTGAAAGTAAAGTACTTGATACCTTACTGACTTACGATAAGGTTGATAGTCTACAGTTAAAAATCGATGAGTTCGTCTACAGTGATCAAACTGGAGTCTCTCCTTGTTTGGAACATTTTAGTACTGATGCGAATCTTTGGGGAACTACTAATGTTCGCGAGTGTCGAGGGAGAAATGTCCGTATTCCAAATGAGATAATGACTCTATTCCCGGTTTTGGAAAGGTACTGCCCGATAGAGGTTAGCAACAACTAGATAGTTCCGTAATAGCATCTATTATCCAATAAAATATAGGAGATCTAAATGAAAGTTTTAAGCTGTTTTCTAGCAACCATATATTTGGTGGGTCCAGACATTTCATTGGCGTCATGCGTAGAGTATACTATTGCACCAAAAAAGGTTTTTCACGGTAGTCCAATAGGAACATTTAGTGTGAATATGGGAGAAAGCCTGCTTCGCACAACTGATGGACACTATCCCAATATGGGCTCTTTCTTTGCTGATGAGAACCATAGAGACCTTTCAATTTATGTTGCTGCTTGGCAAACTAACAATAAAAATGGGAGCTCTTTTTACCTTCATGAATACGGTAAAACGGGCAAACCAACTCTGAAGGTAATGCGTTGCAATGATGCCGATGAATTGATGGTGGATCTCGAAAGCTATGTATCTAATAAGTATAATGAAAATTTAGATATTAGTTATACCTTCCTACCTCAAATCTATACAGCAAATCGTTTCTGTATGGAAAGAGGAAATAGATATGATGGAATTATCATTGACCAAGATGCTGTAGCTGGGCAAAGGGAGATGGTAATCTGTCAAATTCAAAAGAACTTCAGGTATGTGACTAAGGAGAAGTTTGACATCTATAGACATGGTGACAACGTATGTGTTCAAAACAATCTTGGACAACTAGTGTTTGCTTTCCATAAAAATCTAGGAGAAGGGTTTACAAGTGACCCAACTACGATAAATTCCAATTGTATCTAAAAGCCCAAATGGTAGTGCTCTGCACTACCTCATATTTCTAGGAGGAACCTAATGAAATTAACCAATAAGATACTATTGACTAGCACAATCTTAAGTTGTGGCATTATTTCATCTTGTTCATCAGAAGATGAACATTCTAAATCAAATATTCTATCAGTTAAAGAAGTTTCTAAGTCGGAACTAATGAAGATAAAGAAACATAATCTTACGATAGGTCAAGGATATTCAGGACAGATTGATAATCCCTTTCCAAGTTGTTTTAAGATTTCTCCCGAGATCAAGCGAACTGCTGATTTACTCACAGATGCAGCGATTCTTGATCAAAAAAAATACGATACTATTTTATCTGATTTGGACGCCGATCAGGATCTAAAAGGATTTCTAAGAGACAAGGTGAAGATAGATCCGAATACTGGAAAATTAGATTCAAGTACTGGACTGGTGCTATTGCAGCTTGAGATTGCAATAGATGAGAGTTCCGAAAATATAAATCAAGTAGATGTTTTAGAAAACTATGAGGCAAAACTTGCAGCTGGTAACTATTTTGGTTTCACACAATCATGTGGAAGTTACTTTATTACTAGTCTAAGAAAAAAGACGAAGTTCTACTCCTTGTTGGAGTTTGATAACAAAATAAGTGGAAACGAGTCATTTGCTAACGATCTAATTGCCTATTCAACGAATTTTGGAACTAGCGTATCACTACCTTCACAGATGGCTGAAAAAATAAACGATCGATCTCTTCGGATAGAGGTGTTTAGTTCAGGTATCGATAGAAATGATCTTGGGTCAACATTGGTTCCTCAAACTTTTGATGAACTTCGATATACTTATAAGCAATTTACTGATGTGGCTGATAAGAGCTTTTCTCATGGGGATGTAGACAGTGTATACGTTCTCCCATGGCCTTTGGCAAAGAGTTTTTATGATAGAATAGATCTTACATCTATACAGTTACTAAATTATCAAAGAAATAGCGACTTTTTGTTAAACCAGGTTAAGATGTTTGATGAAAAGTATACAGATTTAAGAACCCTAGATTCCCTTAATTCTTTTTATGAACAGCTAGAACATGAATACCCTTTTCCAGAATTTCATATTACTCTGTACAGCCAAATCAATGGCGTACTAGACACTACTTGGGAGCATCTTAAAAAGGGTATCTTTAGTGACGAAAATGGTACTTTTGAGGGACAGCTAGATGTTCATCGAGAGTTGTTAAGTAGCTGCTTATCTCGTGTGAATGGGCCAAACTACTTTGGACAAATCGTTTCTTCTACACCCTGTAGTGCTCTTCGACAAATTCGGGCCTTTGGTGAATTAAAGAAAAGAATCAGTGCATACGAGGCAGGGAAATATAGAGTTAGCCCTATAAGATCTTTTTCTGAAGTTGTGAATTTTCCAAACACTAATACTAAACTTCATGCAGCAGCGCAATTGAGTGATCAGGGTTTTATAGTAGCTGGTGGTGTTGACTACTCTTCAGGTTTATTAATTCGACTTGATCAAGTTGGAAATGAAATATGGAAGAAAACATATCCCGAGATTAACACCTATAGATTCGGATTCGAAGATGTTATTTCTACCAACGATGGAGGATTTTTAACTATTTCTACTTCTCGAGATGATCAGTTTTTCAATACAGCTCTTTTGCAAAAATATCGTTCTGATGGCGAAATTGTTTGGAAGAAGTCTTATAGAGACTTACTCTTTAGACGTATCGTATCGACAGAAAATGGCTATGGAGTAATGGCTTCCAACTCAAACGGTTGGACAAGGCTCGTGATACTTGATCAAAACGGAGTTTTCTTGAGAGAAATCCAGCCTTTTCCACGTGTACTATCATACTTTCTTATGGGTGAATATGAAGGGGACTTTATTTTAAAAGGGGTAAATGCCAACGGAAATCATGCAATTGTTAGAGTTGATGTCTTCGGTAATATAAAATGGGAAAGAGAAGTAGAAACTTATAACCCCTATACCATCTCGGTAAATTCTGTTGGGCAAATCTTAGTAGCTGGTGGCGCAAGGGACTTCGAAACATTTAAGACACATCCCTTTATTGAAATGCTTGATGGTAACGGAAAACGATTATGGATCAAAGAGCTTGATGGTGAGGGAGAAGTTGATGAAAGTTGGATCGACCAAAATGACACCTATTACGCTTGGGTTAGGAAGAGCTGGAGTGATTGTGGTCGAATTGATAGCTTTGGTATTAATGGAGAGCCTAAGTGGTCTGAAGTTTGTGAAGGGGAAGAGGTTAAGGACAAAATATTCTCTGAATCTAAGCAGTCTATCACTATTGGAAATAGGAAGGTGAATAATACCTGGGAAGGTCTAATTAAAATGGAAGTACAGAGCTGGTAAAGGTAAAATTTACAACACCCCTTTCTTGATGAAATATTTGTACTTTTAATGAGTTTTCTTGGCCCATTAGAAACTGACGAAGCATTTTCACCACAGAATCACTACCACCAGTAGAACTGGTGGTATGGGTAACGGGCTTAGCCCTCTCTAAAACAAACCATGCTCGTCACACCTCTTATCTTCATATTCTTGATGTTTGACGCATGCCCGGATCATTTTCTCATCGAGTCCTACAGTGCTCACACATTTGAGTGTTGTTCGATTGCCTTTAGATATACGCTCAGCTTTCATTGGAAGAATTTATGATTGAAGAGATTGACAAATTTTACCAAGATACTTCTCCTCAACAATGCCCAGACTCGGTATTTGATGCAAATTCTGAACAGGCCTTCTGTTTGTAAACCCCAACAAATCTATATCCGACACCAGCTTCCTTTCGAAAGGAGATCCAGTGAGTGACACCCTTTTTCGTTTTGACCCAGTCACCCTTCTGCTGGGATTGGAAGAGCTGAAAGTCATCTTTATCCAGATAGGTGGTGGCCTCATTGTGGAACATGAATTGCCACTTTTCGCCCTGTTGCGGGTATTTAAAGCCAAAGGAATCAAGAATGTGCTTAAAGGAGAATATCTCATCGTTTTGACCTTTTGACTCTTCATTTGCTTCTGGTGTCAGTTCCTTAGCTCCCATGGATACTCCTTTCGAAAATTGCTAAACATTACAACAATAGCCTTGGGTCAGGGAAGGGCGCGGTAGTTAAATCACGATTCAGATCAATTAACCCCGTCTCCCTTCAATGCCCGTTACAACCCACGCGCCGTTTTCCGGCATGAGGCGTTACCCAGAGAATTCGCCGTTAAGGTTTATGGGACTGCTGCTCAGCCTCTGCATCCATTATCGCCGCGATCACCCTAACCTTCCCACCACATTGGGGGCAAGTGGAAAGAGATCTATACCATTTTTCAAGTAGCCCATTGTCGTGAACGAGACGGCAATTACATAACTCAGGGCCTCGGATCTTTATCGAAAATAGACATCTTTGCATCTCATTGCGTTACAGACCATAGTACGAGAAACTGTATCTGACATCTGACCCGAAAATTTCCGAGAACATCCCTAAGCAAGAATATCATCGAAGATGGAAACTTCATCAAACACACGAGCTAAAATCATCCCACCTTCAAGCAAGGCAATCTCTCGCAACGCTCTTTTTTTAGCAATGACCTCTGACATATCCTCGGCTACCTGAAATGCCTCCGTTAGCCAAAGCATATTCTCTTCAAAGAACTTCTTGGTTTCGTCCACAACTTGAGGTGGTAGGCTGGCGATCTCTGCCCCAAGCAAACCGCACAGGCACATTTTCTTTTCCTGAGCTAAAGAGTTTCTAAATGCTTGTTGGTAGTGTTTGATTGGATTCTCATGGGAATCCATAAGTGCCTTGGGGCTGCCCAGTTTTTTGAGGAAGTCGATGCGATACTTTTCCGCAATAGCAGCTCCAAGATCAGCTTTGGTGCTAAAGTGGTAATGAACACTAGCACTTTTGATACCGATCTCCTTAGCGATCTCTCTAAAGCTAAAGTAATCGTATCCCCCGATCCGAACCCGACTCTCTGCGATTTCTAGGATTTGATCTCTGACGCTTGGCTGCACGGCTCCCCCTCCTTTCAACCTCTTATCTATCAATCGGTAGATACGCTCAACAATTATCTTTTTCACCAAGTAATATTAGTATATTACAAACCTACCACCTGATAGGTATTGACAAGCGCAAGACTTAGCTTTAGATTCCAACCTACCAACCGATAGATAGGTTGGAAGAACGTAGAAATCGATAACTTGGAGAAATGTTATGACACAGCAAGTAGCTCTAATCGTTGGTGGATCAAGTGGCATGGGAAAAGAAACAGCCTTTAGGCTTGTCGCCAAAGGCTTAACCACTATTATTCTGGCTCACGATCCGCAAGGCCTCGAAGAAGCAAAAGCAGAATTGGAGACACAAGGCCCTGGAAGAGTTGAGACTGCCCAAGTCGACCTCTATGACTCTCAACAGGTTACGGACTTTATCAATCAACTTGAGAAAGAAGAGCGGCACCTAAAATATCTTGTGAATGCAGCTGGCTTCTTTAAGCCTATCAGCTTCTTAGAGCACACAGAAGAGGACTACGATGCCCAGCTCGATATGAATAAGGCATTTTTCTTCATAACCCAGGCCGTTGTAAAAAACATGAAGAAGCATCACGGAGGCTCTATCGTAAACATTGGATCGATGTGGGCCCATCAAGCGGTGAAAGCCACTCCATCCTCGGCTTACTCAATGCAAAAGGCTGGCCTGCATTCACTCACAAAGAACCTTGCCGTGGAGCTTGGAGAGTTCAACATTAGAGTCAACAGCGTAGCGCCTGCAGTAGTAGTGTCCCCGATCTACAAGGCTTTTATCGAGGAAGACAAGATTGAGGAATCGCTCAGTGGCTTTCAGAGCTTACATCCTTTAGGGCGATTGGGACGACCAAAGGATATCGCCGATGGGATCGATTTTCTTCTATCAGATAAGGCTGACTGGATTACAGGCACTATTTTGAACGTTGATGGTGGTGTCATGGCGGGTCATAGTTAGTTTAAATCTGTCCCCCTCTCTAAAATTTGAGGGGGCTTGTGGAATGGAGTAAATCATGTTCACACCGTTAAATATGAATTTCGAAAAAAATGTTGTGGTGCGCAGTCACGAACAGACACCCATAGCCTCACCAGCGAAAGATGTCATGCGAATCCCCCTTGAGCGAGCCGAAACAGAGTCGGGACATGTGACTTCAATTGTTGAGTACAAGCCCGGTGCTTCGTTTAAACCACATCGGCACCCAAAGGGTGAGGAGATTTTTGTCCTATCCGGAGTATTCTCCGATGAGAATGGCGACTACCCCGCAGGGACTTACATCAGAAATCCCCCAGGATCGAGTCACGCTCCCTTTAGCACGGAAGGTTGTACTATCTTCGTTAAGCTCAACCAGTTCGATAAGAACGATGATAAGAAGGTAGTGCTCAATACATCGGTCGAGCCTTGGTTACCCGGGCAAGGAAATCTAGAAGTTATGCCACTACACCATTTTGCCGGCAAAAATACAGCATTGGTCAAGTGGCCTCAGGGAGAACGGTTCGTCCCTCACAGGCACTATGGTGGCGAGGAGATCTTGGTCCTGTCAGGAACCTTTCGAGATGAGTGGGGCGTTTACCCCACAGGTACTTGGCTTAGAAACGGCCACCTTTCTACCCACCATCCGTGGGTCGAAGAAGAAACAGTTATTCTTGTTAAAACAGGGCACTTGGCCCATGACGTATCTTGATCCCGTTGCCGGTTTAGTTCGCAGATATATCCGGGAAGTGCAATATTTTACAGAGCGGCCTGTCTCCCAGCTAGAAAAACCTGGGGGATTACATGACCTATCAAACACTAAGCTACCTACACCTTCTAACCGTCGTGCCATCTGCCATTATTGGAGCTTATCTGTTTCTAGGGAGTAAGGGGACAGCATTCCACAAGCAGATTGGTAAAGTTTATATGGCCCTCATGTTTCTTACTGGCATAGTCACCCTATTCATGGAAGCTAGTATAGGCCCGAAATTAATGAATCACTTTGGCTACCTCCACCTCTTTTCACTCCTAACAATGTACTCGGTGCCCACAGCAATCATCTCAGCACGGAGAGGCGACATTACGGCTCATAAAAGAAGCATGATATACCTGTACTTGGGTGGCATCGCCATCGCTGGAAGTTTTGCTTTTGGACCGGGACGCTTTCTGAGCTCCGTGCTCCCCAAGTTTATACCATGAGGTCAGCAACTTGGTTATGAGCGCCCCTGAACTCAGTTGACTGAGATCTTGGCTAGATTAAACGCCACTTCGATGCTTTAATAGGGAATTTTAAGCACGTATCGAAGGGACCAGAACGAGCATGATTTTAGAGCCTCAAGAAAGCAAAATACTTTGGAATGCGATTATTACGATAAGTCTCATCTTATCGTTGGTATTCTCTAGGTCTCTCCTAAACAAATACATCAAAAACCTAAAACAGTATCCAGTAGAGGATCGAAGGCGGTGGATTACAAGAATCAGAAACTTCACTCTCATGCTCATACTGTTGGGTTCGATTACAATCTGGTCTAACGAGCTGCAAACTGCTGCCGTCACTCTGCTTGCTATTGCAGCCGCTCTGGTGATCGCTACAAAAGAATTGATTCTCTGTATCATGGGTTCTCTTTGGCGATTTTCAACGAAGGCTTACGATGTTGGTGACCGTATTGAAGTCGGAGCTTTTAGAGGAGATGTTTTTCAGTACAACATGTTTAGTACGAAGCTTTATGAAATTGGCCCAGGAAAAGATCATCATCAGTTTACAGGACGGATGATCGAATTACCGAACAGTCTTCTCCTGAATACACCGGTCATCAATGAAAGCAAAACAGGACCGTACGTTCTCCACGTATTTCGCGTACCATTTAGGAAGTCTGAAGATTGGAAAGGTGCAGCGAAGCTTATATTAGGCATGGCGATCGAGGAATGTAGTGAGTACATAGAAGAGGCAAAGAGACAGTTTCAGCGGAACTCCAGCAAACATGTGATCGAATCACCGAACGTTGAGCCTCGCCTTCACTATTCCTTTTCTTCATCTGACCAAGTCGATTTAGTGATCAGAATTCCGGTGCCTTCGAAACAAAAAGGCCGATTAGAGCAGGCGATTATCCAAAGGTATATTGATGCTGGCGAGACAAGGGAACCAAAGTGAATGGGCTGCAACCACCGGCAACCCATCTAGTCTGGAACCTTTAACGGAGATGAAGCTCGATTACGGACTCCCAATCCTCTTGCTCCCAGTCATCGTTATAGTCGATAGTAAAACCACGAATCTCGTCGACACTGGAGTAAGCAAGCCTTGCCAGCCCGCGAGTTTTTTTATCCATCTCAAGGACCACATCCATGCTGCCGTCACGACACACGAAAGTCAGCTCCAATTCACTCATATAGCGGCTCAATGAGGGTGGTGGATAGAATTCAATCTCTTGGTAGAACGGTAGCCTCTGCCCTGGGATATGGCCAAATTCCAAATCTGACTTAAACAGTCGAAAGCCCAACTCATCCATAGCTTTAAGAATTCTCTCTTGCAAAGCATTGGGACTGACACGTATAGGGTCACGGTCTCTCGGATCAATAGCCGCAGCGATATCTAGGCTCGTATGAAGCTCGATAGGGATCGGGAGGTCGTGACCATCGATAGAGTTAATCGGTGTGTCAATGGGAAGGGTAAAACTGAATGGAATCGCAACAAAGGCGCCAGCATCTACTGTCATTGCCTCGCTGATCGCTATTCTTGCAATCAGAGCGTGATCATGAGGCTCGCCGTCACGGCTTTCATCCTGGGCTACCGTCACTAAGTCAAAACTAATGCGATCGATGTCTTGCGCCACATCACCGCCCTGAATGCGTACTTCACCTTCCACCTGAGTGCCAGGATACAGTTCATCATGATTTAACACTGTATCAACTTTGGCATTGCCAATGCCCATACTTGCCAGCAGCTTTCTGATCGCCATAGATCCCTCCTGTTTGTTAGTAAGCCCCGCAGGGTAACCAGGGGAGATTAAGAAACTGTTAAGCTTGTGACCCATGGTCCGAGAGCGCACACCAATGCTGGCATATTCCAAACTTGCTGCTACCCCGCAAGGTTCTGGCTCAAGCTTTCCACCTTAGCCTAATTGGCCCACGAAATCGTGTTGGCTCTACCGGGTGGTTGGCCTGCAAAATCTCGATCTTGTCCGCGTGAGCCAATCGCCTCGCTGCTTGACGCACCCGTTCCATCATGGGCCGCCAGTCACCATCGCTTATTTTCATCGCAACCTCGGAAGGGCAAAGGCTACCTTGGGAGCGTTGCCAACGGATCTGGGCCAAATCGAGCATGGCATCTTCAATTTCCAAGTCGATACTGGTGATCTTCTGTCGCCGGCAACGTTCGCTACAATAGCGAACTGCATGCCAATCTCTCAGCCACTTAGCGCGCTTGGAGAATTTTAGGCCACAGACGACGCAAATTTTATAGTCTGGCTGTTCATTCATCTCGGGCTCCTTCGACGCTTGTTACCAAGGACGACGATGGTTGATGACATTCCACTTATCAGGGTTTTCATACTTGAACTTCACAATTTCAGGAAGCTCTTTTCGCAAGCTATGTTTCGGCTCCCAGCCTAGGTATTTCTTGCTAAGAGAAATATCCAGTTCAAAGTGTTCACCAGCGAATGGAATCATCCAGGGCTGGATAAATCTACGCTTGCCAAGCAGTTCAAAAACCATTGATAGAACCCAGGCACCCCATCGTGTGAGCCACTTAGGCATTTGCCAAATCTTAATTCCACGACCGCGAAACTGTTGACTCACTTGCTCACTGATGAAGCCATAGGAAACCGCTTCCGGCTCTCCAATGAGTAGCCTTAGTCGTTCGCCAACCTGAATCTTTGCATCAATGGCAGCTTCGAATGCCGCAACTGTATCGTCCACATGCACATAGGTAAGCCCATGATTCACAGGACCCGGATAGAAAAACTTCTCTGGGCTACTGCTTGCCATAAGTTCTATTTGATGAAACAACGGAACTAGCTCACCATAGTCAGAGTAGACCGCGGCAAGGACTAGCTGGACGATAGATTGCTGCATGGGGTGTTGATCCAAGGTCTTTTCAGCAGCCACCTTCGACCGAGGGTACTGCCAGAGAGCTAACTTTTCACCGAACGGCTGAATCTTCCGTCCAGGTTCAGTGGGAGCGATGGCAGACATGGATGACGCGTAGATAAACCTTGCTGAAGCAGGAGCCACCTTCGCGAAACTGTCTAAAAGATGAGGCAAAGCCTGATTCAGCCCTTCGTAGGATGGGTTAGGCTTATTACTGAAGTCATAATATGCTGCAAGATGAATAAAGGCTGTGATCTGAGAACCAAGCTCTTCCATTCGGTGGATCAAGAGGTTTCTCTCCCCAGGTACTTCTAAATCAACTTGTAGAACCTCTTCAAGCTCGTTTAGCCCCTGGAACGGCTTTTTATCCACTGAGATCAGCTTGTACCTGCCTTCGAGATAGCTTCGTAGGGCCGACCCAATAAACCCAGCAGCTCCGGTAATAACGACAATAGGTAAATCAGATGAACTCAAAAATTTGCTCCTGATACGTTAAACGGGTTCAAATCGACTACGAGCCTAGAAAGGCCGCCGCCCGTCCTTCTATCGGCATGGTTTCAGGACGAATCGAACTGTGCCATGCAGCAAAAGGTTGCCGCTCTTGGCATAAAGCAGCAACGACAAAAAACTTGGCGCGAGCACCCTATAAACTTTACACTTAGGGAAGGGAGACACAATAATGAATCACAATCAAAGCGAAACGATCCTCATTACTGGTGCATCGAGGGGCATCGGCAAAGCGACTGCTGAGCTTCTAGCCGAGCAAGGCTATAAGATCATTGCAGCAGCACGTTCCGAGCTTCAGCTCAATGCTCTCTGCCAATCGCTGCGCTCAGCCGGCTTCGACGCCAGCTACCGCCTGCTCGATATGAGTCAGACCGATAGCATCGAGGGCTGCATTGCCAGCCTAGAGAACGAAAAGATTAAAATCGATCATCTCGTACTCAATGCTGGCTACTCCTCTGGCGAACCTGCCTTGGAACTTGATGAGGCTAAGCGGCGCCATGAATTCGATGTGAACTATCATGGCCCCATCCAATTGATAAAAGGTCTGCTTCCTATACTCCAAAAGAATTCTGGCTTCTCGATCACCGTAGTTTCATCTGTATCTGCAAAGATTCCTTTTCCAGGAAACTCAAACTACGCCGCATCAAAAGCCGCCTTCCTTCATGCCTTAAGAAGCATCAAAATCGAAGAAAGAAACCTTAGCAAGCACCTTCGGCTCGTGATTCCCGGACTCACCAAAACCAGTATGAGCGAGGAGTTCCAGGCGCCTTGGTTACCAGCCAGCAGCCCAGACACCATTGCTCAAGCGATCTATTCATGTATTCGATGGAACAATAGAGTTGCGATTCCCGGGCTTCATAATCGTGCATTATTGGCCCTCGATCGACTCTCGCCTACGATTATAGATACTTTGGTCGCACTTATGAGCCGCAAGCCTGTGGAGTCAGACCTTGCTCAGAGTGACAGCGAGCAAAGTCTGCCGCGAAGAATTTTACGCTTTAGATTTGGTTCTTGACGTCCTCCCGCCACTAAACCGCTGATGCGGCTATAGTGCGGGATTCCTGGGCCACTTCAGGACACCAGCGATTCACGCCCGAATCGGAGAATGTTCAGTGCAGCATTTACATCACGATCATGGAGCGCTCCACAACTGCTGCACACCCACTCTCTCACCCCAAGATCTTTCACACCTTTCGGTGCGCTATCTGGAATCTCTTCACAGCTAGAACAGATTT
>NZ_FWZT01000046.1 GCF_900177345.1 Pseudobacteriovorax antillogorgiicola | reverse complement strand
AAGAAGGAGTTTTTGGAAAGAGACTGCCCATGAGTGATATCAGGGCCTATCTTAATTTTTGTCTTGATTTGTGACACCCTTGCTCGGACAGGACAAGAGCCCCCTTTGTTTTCTAAAACAACATTCCGTTACATTAGAGAATTTTTTCTCCAAGAACCCAAATAGGGGTATGACGACGATTCTGGACAAATCCTAGCATAAGTGGCTTAAGTAGCTGAAAATATTGAATTACAATCTCGTGCTTCAGATGCTCGCCTTATATAAAGTCATGAAATAATAGATAGTTACGATAAGGAGCAGAGTGCAAAAACATGGTATTGAGTGTTAATTTGCACTCACCATTACCCTAATCGATTTTACGAGCAATATAAAAACCGTAGCTGTAGTAGTCCTTAAACTTATCGTACATATCAAATTCAGCTTTTTCCTGCGCAACGATTGAATCAACTCGGCTGTTACCCTCGTTGCGGCTCGCGAATGCCTCCAACTGGTTTTTGAGCGGTAGGTAGTAATGATCAAGCCAATCAGAATGCGGCAAGTAAAAGTATCCGATAGGGCTGTAGCCCTCAGCCTCAAGGATTTTCATTTTTGATGAGGCTGTACCTATTTCTGGGTAGGCATCTTTCCAATAGTCTTCTATTTCTTTGGGTCTTGCACCTGTGATCCATGTGATCTCGGAAACCGCCAAAGTTCCCCCTGGACGGAGAAAGCGGCGCCACCTGCGAACGCCATTTTCAAATCCTATGTTGTAGATGGCTCCCTCGGACCAGAGGACATCGAAGCTAGAGTCGTCAAATGGCAAGTCTTCCATATTTGCCACTAATGATTTGATACTATCTTGCACCTCACTGTCCTGAGCCTTTTGTTTAAGTTTCTCAATAAAAGGTGCCGCAAAGTCCACTGACGTAAGTGTAGCTCCCAGCTGTTGCGCTAGGTACAGTGATGAAGATCCTGTACCGCAACCTATATCTGCAATAGCGAGCTGACCACCGGCCTTCAGTCCAGCTAAGTCTATAGCTCGTTGGGTAGACTCCGGCCCACCTGGACCCTGCCGTTCCTGACCACAATGTAAATCAACGAGTAGTCTGATATATGCTTCATCCATGCTTTTTTCCTTTTGATATTCCTAAAACGACACCTAAGCAGTCGGCATGTTGTTCGGATACGACTGTTTTCTTTGGGACTTCATATGGTAGAAGAAAGATCGCCTGCTAATACCCAGTGATTTACAGATTTCAGTCGATGACTTGTCTGAGTTTTCATAGAGGACTGCGGCTTGTTCAAGCTTCAGAGGGTCAGAGAACAATTGCAGAAATAAAATAGCTTGTTTGCAAAGTTTGAAGATAAAAATACTGCATTCTCAGATTGTTTTATGAGACCTACCATATCGTATTTCTACAGTAATTCACTAGCGGCTAATCGAACATGTTCTAAATTCAACATCGAAAACAAACCAAGAGGATCTCCATGCCGATAAAGCATTTACACATTATAATATCTTTACAGAAATAACAGATCATTCGTCATCGTATCGGCTTCCAAGCCGCGTTTTTCAAATATACCTACTATTCTGGACCGATCGTCGTGTGAGGTGACTCCCATTCTCAAAAGTCTTCTATAAGACTGTCCAAGACTTTTCGAACCTCCTCTTGAACTCCCCTGTCGTGTACAAAAGACGGGTGATTCTTCACTTTGCCGCTCGAAATAAACAGGCCAGTTTCCTTTTCTTCCAAGGCGCGATGGACACCAGCCACGAGTTTACCTGCCTGCTTTTCTGCATCGCCGAAAAGAAGCGGAACAAGCAGCCTGACCAACCATGGCATACCTCGGTTCTTGCTCGTCATCTGCGTTTTTGTTGCGCCAGGATCAACCGAATATATGTAAATACCGTCAGCAACAAGTTCATCCTTTAAAAAGCAGGACATCAGATTCAGCACCGCCTTCGTCTTTGCATAAGCATCCATAAGGCCACCAATCGTGTCAGGGTTGACAAGCTTGGTCGCGTCAAGAGTCTTCACATTATTGACTGCCGATGATGAGAAATTGACGACAAAAGCCGCCGTTTCTGTACCGGCAGCATTCTTTAGCTTTGGCCTTAGGGCTTGGATCAGCATATAGGGAGCCACCGCGTTCAAGACAAAATGCCCCTCAATTCCTTGTGGACTCTCAATACGCTTATCAGTCAGTAAACCTGCAATATTATACAATGCTGTGATTTGGTGATGAGCCTCACCAATCTCTCGAGCAACCTTTTGAATATCCTTAAGGTCCATAAGATTCGTGAAGAAATTCTCAAACATCCTCTTCGGGAACTCCGCTCGCAATGATTCCAGCTGCTCTCCAGCCTGCTCTCTCCCACGGTTGAGAAGGATGAGATCCCAACCATCACGAGCAAGAATCTTGGCAATTTCTCTTCCCAACCCACCTGTTGAGCCTGTTAAGAGAGCTTTCTTTGTCATAATACTTTCCTTTTAGATAAAATTTCTCAGTTTGAGCTCGTTTGAAACTTTGCAAACTGTTTTGCCATGAGAGTATCCTCCCAAGTTGAACATACATTGGCCCCTACAAAAGATTGACGGCTTTTGACAAGCTCCCAGTAGCGTCGTACATTTTCAGAAAACAGCCCTAGGCCCTTAATGAAATGGATTCTTGCGCAGTAGGCAGTCGCAACGACATCGGCTAAAGAATAGGTTTCGCCCATGAGAAGCGGTCGGCCATCGGCGAGCTGTTGGTCCATCTGGTCAAGTAATTCGCTCATCTTGCTGTCCAACACATTCAAATCTTGCGACATTGCCCAAGAGAGGAGATCAAACTGATCGAGTTTAGCGAGTTTTTGCTCGGCATGCTGGCGAAGATATTCATGCTGCATTAAGGCTTTCAACTTTGCTATGGTGATCTCTCGCTTGCCACGCTTTATAAACTGCTGCATTGTAGGCCCTCTCGTCGCAAGATTACCGAAAGTGAAGGCTCCGATGAGTCCAAAACGCTCGTAAAAATTGTCGATAAAGCTGTCAATCGAGTCACGATGTTCCTTTGGGTACAGTCCCGCCTCGGGGTGTCTTTCTTGTAAAAACATTAAAATGTCTCGGCTATCTCCCACGACTTTTTTATTGTAAACTAAGACTGGCACGGTCATGGTTGGTTGTATCTTCACAAACCAAGGATCGTAGTTTTCCATTTCATATTCGATATCAATATTGACATGCTCAACTCCTCTTAGTCCCTGCTCATAAACTGCAAGCCTGCAAATCTGTGAACAAATCGAAATGTCTGCAGTGTATGCGGTTACTTTCGGCACCATAAATAGATGACTCCTTAACGCTCGCGATGATTGTGTTCAAGATAGATCGTTTTCGGCACCTCGGTTATTACGAGAGTCCAAAATAGTCATTAATCGTAAGGGTCGATTGGGTTGGTTCCTGCCCTTAATTCGTCTGTATCGGTGACACCATCAGCATCAGAGTCAGCTTTATAGGGGAACGTACCTGAAGCAATTTCCTCTTTATTCGTAATACCATCACCATCGATATCATCATCTTTTCTATCTTCGATGCCATCTCGATCGGTATCGGCCCACTTAGAGCGATCTCTTGGAAAACCATCGAAAGCGTCATCAACACCATCTAAATCACTGTCAACTGCTAAGGGAACCTCATAACCCACCCACTCTGATGATATGTCGAAGGTTCCACCGACACTCATCTTTGCAAACCATTGATCACCCAATTCGGTCATATGATAAGGTCTTTGCTCACTTGGCAGCCCAAGATGAACACCAGGTTTCCAGCCAAGTGGTCCTAGTGTTCTTAGCGTAAAAGACATACTAAGCTGATCGGTAACTGTCATTTGTGCTTGCATAACCGTTGCCAGCCAACTGTAGCAGATCATCGATGCCATCAATTCTTGAATCTCTCGGTCTGAGTAGTGTCGCCGCAAATGCTCCACATGCGCTGCTGTTACACGTGGAGGCAGAGATCCTGAATCTCGTGCGAAACGAAAGGCTGCTTTCTCCGCCTCAGTAAACAAGCTTGAGCGCTCAAAATCCACGAGAGCTTGAATCCGTTTTATAAGCTTTGGAACGGCCTTCGATGGGAGTTGATCATACGGATAATCATCCTCAACGGCATCAAAAACGCCAAAAGCGCCATGCGCTTGGCAATGTACGCAGCCGCTTGCCAACTGAAACACTAAGAAAAGCTCCCATTTCGTTGAGATATCAAGCGCACGATCTGAACCAGAAAAAAACTGATCCATGGCAATCGTTCCTAATGAGCTACGTCTTGTCCACTCCGTATCAAAGCGTTGCCGATCGCTCGGAGGATATTTTGTTTTCGCTACCTTTGCTGGTCGAAAATACTTATAATCGTAAGCCTTCACATTAAATGCAGGCGTCCCCTTCGGTGGCATATTCGCCTTATCTGCCTCAGGACCCTTCCACCGCAGGTAGTCTTCCGGGTAAAAATCGAATGGATTTTCGATTCCATCCCTATCTCCGTCGAGAGTCACTTTTGAAATGTTGTACCCAGTTAGATAGTTCACCCAATCGGTCTTGAATTGGGGGTTAGGAGCGTTTAAGTCTTCCGGCTCCCAATCCGCCATCAGTTCCGCTTTAGCTTTTTTTAGCGCATCACCGACAAAGAGGGCCTGACGCTGCTCTTTAGCGTTCGATGGTGCATTGCGCCCCGGGCTCCATCCCACACTTGCCAAGTTCTCCTTTGCCCAGTCAACCGTCTTTTTATCGGTGGGGATTGGTAGAATGAGATCATGTTTTGCTACGGCAACATTCACTGCAACAAGCTCAAAGAGCTCGGCAATCTGTCTGTCAATATATCGCATTCGCAAAGCCGCGTGGGTATCGGCAGTAACTTTAGAAGGCGTCACAATTGCCTGATCTACCAACTCAAATGCGGTTCTTAGTCGTGTATCTATAATGGATTCTGGGTAGTCCTTCGACCAAACAGCCTTTATCTCCTTTAAAGAAACACCCATAAGTGACAGTTGACGTGCAGCTCTCGCTTGGTGGTGACGGCTACCCATTTTTACCATCTGATAGAGGGTGATCTTCCATTTCGTTGCTGCGTCAAACATTCCGTCGGCGTGAATCATGAGATCAGCGGTTAAGAGCCCATCGTAAAAATCTCGTAGATTACTCACGTCGATTCTGTGCCGATCGTAGTAGGGCAGTTTCACATCTGCTGGAGGTGGTTTCGGGATAGTTTGAGCACGAGCGGCGTGACTGGCGAAGTGGACCAAAATCAAACCAGTAGTGACAATCGAAAATCTTAGAAAGGCTTTCATTGCCGACCTCCCTTAAAAAGCTTGACAAACATCCCGTTCGGATTAGGGGCTAGTTTTGGCACGTTCTGTATAACATCCCAATGTTCAACAATTTTCCCATCAGGACCAAACAAATACATATCAACCGCAGCCATACCAAGATCACCTTTTGCGCCGTGATCCAAGTTCCGAAAGTTGACATGCGCCATCGCCCAATCACCGACCACAATGATCTTGTGAACATCGATCTTGGCTGGATATTGGGCAGCGGATGTTGAAAACAACATCGCTAAGGGTTGGGGACCATCGGGCAAAAACCAACTGTGTTGAATGTAATCGTCTGAAACGTATTTTCTAACGTTCGCAATGGTGGGGTTGGATTCTAAGAGCTTATAAAACTCTACAATTTTTTTTGCCCGGGATCTTGCTTTTGCGTCGGGCACAATGATCTCTGTCTTAAAGTCTTTCGGGACCGTATTTTGATGGATTAAACCTTGCTGCTGCGATGTTGTCGGCGGAATGATCCGACCATCTTTGTCGCGAACGTTATCACTCACATCGGCGACTATTGATCCATTACTCAAACTGAATAACAAGAGCATTACAGCGCCTTGCCAATGACATTTCATAGACACCTCAATGAGTTATTCTGATCAAAGGGAGACCAAAAGGTAATTGCAATAGATGACAAAGTCAACTAAATTTAAAGTTGATAATTCTGACTAAATCAATGGCTAGAATCTGTAAACAAATAGTCTCGGAATTGCATCAGCACCTGATGAAAGACGTTCAGGTCGTTTTTATTTAACTGTTTTTCAAATCTTCTTCGAAAAGGTTCCATATTTTTCATAATAGTCTTATAGCACGCGATCCCTTTTTTTGAGGCACTAAGCTCCCAAGACCTACCGTCCACTTCGCTTACGGTACGGGTGATCATTCCCTGACCTTCAAGACGCTTTGTTACTCTTGCCACGATCGATTTATGACGCAGAGTGCGTTCGGCAAGTGCATTAGGGTTGATTCCCTCTACTTCAACGACGCCAATAAGCATGACCACCTCTAAGAATGTAAGGTCATACCCTTCTTCTTTCAGATGTCTTATAACCTTGCGCTCGACTAAGTAGGAAACTTGATCCAAAAGTACGCCGAAGTGCTTTGGTGATCCCGGTGGTTCGTAAGCTGTCATAGATCTTTATCCGATGCAGTTCGTCTAGGTAATATCTAACAAGTTTGCCGCAAAAAATGGCAGTCTATTTATGACTTTACAGCCGGACTAGATGCTAACAGTGGCACAATTGACAAGAGAAAAAGTGCAAGAAAGTAAAGTGACTCAGAAATCACCCCCCAGTGGTGGACAGCAATGGTGCCAACAACCATAACGACATGGCATAAAATAGACCAGCCAAGGCTTAGATACAAAAGAAATAGCTTTTCACCTTTCTGTAGAAAATAGTTCTTATAGAACAGCAGCGAAACGGGGAGAAAAAGCATAATGGAGGTCAGCGTGCCAGGGTTATACTCCCAGCTGGCAACCGCCAATCCTATGTGTGCGATCGCATTTATCAGTACTATGGCTGCCATACACAGCGCTGGAAACACACTATAATGCATCGCAACCAACGCTCCCCCTCCGACTAACCAAACGAGAGTCGTATTGATGACAAAAATACCTTCATGAGAAAGGAGATTGTCGCTTGAGTCAGTTATGCCCTTTAATAATTCGTTCATCGAAGCGCTAAAGGCATATCGATTGCCATAGATATCTATCCAATGCTCTTCAATCTGATGAAAAATGTAGCTAATGAGAAGCATCCCAGTCCAAAAATACAAACTACGAAACCTTGGTTTGTGAGAACTATCCTTCCAAGCGATCAAAAATAGAAATGGTATTAGATAGAATCCTAGCTTCATCCAATGTTCTACCAGGAAATCTATCTGCCCCATAGGTAGCCACAAAGAACCAAAAAACAGGATGAGTGCTAAACACTCAGAGAATCGCTCTCGATACATCACATATAAAATGTTCCCAAACCCAGGAAGAGCGAAGTCAGCGTCTGTTTTCAGTTTTTTCATATGAGCATAACCAATCTCTTTGTAGCTATCGAAAACTTTTTTTACATCCGTTTTGGTCATACCTGTAGCATCAGCGATATCCTGGATAAGCTCTGCTTGTGTCATAGAATTCTCTCCATTGACAAAATGTTGTTGGAGATACGATTCTAGATGTAGAAACCTACCCGTCGCAATGAGATATTGAGCTTTTAATATCATTTGTGTCCGTCCCTGACTATTAATATTTCAGGGCGCACCTCGCCACGACCAGGTGAATTCCTAGCCTAGATTCTATTCAATTTTCAAAGATCATGGAGAAAGTGCTGTCATTTCATAAATATGAGCACCATCATCTAAAGTTTCGTCAGGATCATCGAAGTAGATCTTTCCCTCAAGTCCTAGCTTTTTGACCAGCAGCTCTCTAGGGTACTCTTGTTCAACATGTTCATCTTTAGACGAAATTTTGAGTCGTGAGGCATCGGCCTTCCAACTCCATGGCAGCAAGGCATCAATATCCGAAGCAGGGTGCCCATTTGCGAGCCTGACAAGAATATCAGCCAGATAGTCCTGAGGGTTGATACCATGAAGCTCGCAGGTCATGATGAGGTTGTAAAAACCAGCCATCGCCTCTCCACCAAGATCTGACATCACAAAAAGATAGTTCTTGAGACCAAGCTTTACATCTCTGAATATGGATTCGACACGGTTGTTATCAACCTCAATCCCGCCATCGCGCAGGAACAGGGTGATCTCTTTCCAGCGCTCCAGGGTATATGAAATGGCTTTACCAAGAGCAGATCTTGGCGGAGGGTTTAGGTTCTCTAGGAAGGCCCTGAAGTCTGCCATGTGTTTTGCAGATTTTTTCTGACGAAGAGCCAGCCGATCTTCTGGGCTTAGTCCCTCAGCCTTAGCTTCCTTCTCAACCTTATAGACCTCGACCATGAAGTCGATTGCCCTATCAGATTCTTCTGAAAAGGATGAAAATGATCTAAAGAACTTCTGTAAACAATGAGCTAAGCAATTGCCATGGACTCCATCAATACTTTTTTCAGAATAGATACCAAGGCCGTCAGTCATGACGGTGCCGCCTTCACCGATAAAATCCTTAGCTAGAGCCTGATTTCTTTTTTCCGTTAGTTCAAATACTACAGCAAGTTCGGTGTGCAGACACCACAGGTAGTATCTTTTACTCTTTCCCTTTTTTACGCGACATATGGGTGTCTCGTCGCAGTACTTATACTTCTGCTCACGAGCAATTTGGCGAAGTCTTTTTACTACAGGCTCAAGCTCCTTCCAGGCGTTATTTACAAGATCGTTAAGAACGTTGCGATTAACGTAGATTCCCGCATCCAAAAACTGTTTTTGCTGACGGTAGACGGAAAGATGGAATTTGAATTTTGAAACGATGAGCTGACTGATAAATTCTGACGTATATATTCGTTGTTCAAGAACCCTTTCGGGTCTAGGCATTTCAAAATCAACTTCCCCACATGAGCACCGACCTCTGTGAAGGAGGTATTCCCGATCTAGGACTCCCATTTTGATAAGATCGATCTCTGAAGCTTTATGACCATAGCCTATGTCCTTGACATCACCATGGCAGGCACTGCACTTTAGGCCCTTTGGAACTCTTCGCCTTACAGTTTGCTTCTTAGCTGAGCCCTTAGGCATGTTTTTTTTAGGAGATTTAGCATCCTCAACCCTTTTCTTAGCTTCTTTTTCAGATTTTTTAGGGTCTTCGTCCTGATCCTTTTCGTCTGCTACTTCAGAGTCAGGATCTTCCTTGTTCTTATTCTTCCCAAATAGCTCAGTAGTGAGGTAGCTGATTCTTTCTTCTTTGACAGCTAGTTCTTCAAATAGCTCATCAATCTTGGAAAGTAGAATGCGAGAGATCTTGATCCCTTGAATTTGGTCCTCAGGGATCGTTTCAATCAAGGCCTCAAAGGGCGCAAGCTCAGATTTTATTTCCGAGAACTTCATCGCATTCTACTCTCAATAATTCTAGCGGCATAGTCATGAAATTTAGTAGTTAATTCAAGTCTTTATTTGAAACTGGCTTCCAAGCCTTGCCCCTCTTTATCTTCGAAGCATCAACTCCTTCCAAAAGAAGAGCAGCATCAGTGCCTCTTAGCGTAGGAAACTCTTCATTCTCATCCGTTTTTGGTAGTTTATACTTACCCTGTTCAAGCCTTTTCCAGATCATGACTGAACCAGTTCCGTCAAAATAGATAAGCTTCGCTTTGGTCATGGATCTATTGAAGAATAGAAATACCGAGCCATTATAAGGATCTTTACCTGCCATTTTC
Source organism: Pseudobacteriovorax antillogorgiicola (assembly GCF_900177345.1). NCBI lineage: Bacteria > Pseudomonadati > Bdellovibrionota > Oligoflexia > Oligoflexales > Pseudobacteriovoracaceae > Pseudobacteriovorax > Pseudobacteriovorax antillogorgiicola. Next base: position 7,058 of record NZ_FWZT01000046.1, on the reverse strand, counting down.
TTGCATAGATTTGCTAGGCCATCAAAGCCATAGCGAAAGTCCACTGGCTTGCGGCACATATATAGCTTAGTGCTATGACCTAGTGTTAGCATGATGAAGCTCCCATTCCTCTCATGATATCTGTGAGGGTAGCAGCAAGCTTTCCACTAGGTACACTGATCTCCATAGCGATGATTTTTACGTTGATATCATCCCCTGCTACCTGGAGTGGTACTGTGTTGTCATCACTCTCAATTTGGATCAGGTCTTTTTCAGAAACCTTTGGAGCGAAGGTCTTGGCCCAAGATTTGATGGAAGCCACTGAAACCCCAAGTTCGTTAGCAAGAGTTTTATGGGAGTGATCTTCGATGAGTTGGGCGGCAGCTTTTCTAAGTTTCGTGGGATAGATGACTCTCTTACCTTTGGCCCTGCTGCGGGAAGCTTCAAATTTGGGGGCGAGGGATTCTAGTTCGATCTTCATAAAGGCTCCGTGTTTTTAAGTTCACGGATATCTAATCACGATGGAATCAAGCGGTCATCTCACGCGATTCTGGGCGGGCACTGTTGTTTGCAAGCAATACAATCAATTTGATCACTCTCATTCAGAGATACTGAGTTGTTCACAACTTCTTTGCTCGGCTGAGTAAGTACTTCAGTAGTTTCAACTGCTTTCTTTGCTTCCTGCCATTCTTCAATGGACGAATAACCTTCTTCCTGAAGCCACGTCTTTGTTGGCCAGAATGTAGGTTTATCCACCTTCTGGCTACTCCAGTCGTTGTTGTCAAGTATCGTCTTGACTTCTTTAGCCAACAGTCTTTGAAAGTATGACTCATCCTCATAGGTGACATCCGATGCAGCCAACCAGAAGTCAGCACAGTCAGTACTTCGAGGTTATTTGCTAGGGGGAGACCAAATGGTTTCAATCAGTAAAAACTTGCTCAATGATTTGTTCAGCCTGCTTTGGTAAATGAGTTTCTATCTCTTCCTCAGTATAATGTCTCAACACAAGGTCATTTTTTACATTCTCGAAATCAAGCTCTACATTACTATCATCAGCTAATTTGCTGACACAGCTTTCAATAAATTCACATTGATCACTGTGCTGAAGTTTCATTTCCTGCCATACTTCAGATAAATCAAAGTGCGTTCCTTGAGTGACTAATCCATCGATTAGCTCCCCAATGTCGGCTAGATCCTTTTTCCTCCAATCAGATGCAGCATAGTATGCTCGAGCCTTCTGGCCGATCATTCCAAGAGGGTTGGGGGCAAGAAGCGATCCGTTTTCATTAAGTTTCACTGGATTATTGAGTCCACTTAAAACACTTTCAAATTGCCACTCTGGGCCTACTCCCATTTTTTCTCTTACCGTTTCTTCTTCAATATCTCCTGCTGGATGAATAAGTAGATCGACGTAGGTTATTGTTCCAGGCATTTTCTTAGGAGAATGAAATCTAAAGGGATAGTCGGGATCTTCGTCTTGCAGGTACCCCACTTCGAGCAGCTTAGATTTAATACTGTAATAGTTGTTAAAATCTTGATAGACCCCTATACTTATATCGATGTCGCCCGTACTGGTTCTAGGTTCTGGTATCCAACCCAGTTCGTGGTAAAGATAGTATACTGACTTTCCAATAATCAAGATCTCACTGCCTTGAGATAGTATGACTTCACGCAGCTGAGGCATGGCCAGCTCTACATCTTGCAACCATTTTTCTACCTTTTCAAAGTCTGCTTCCATGTAAAACCTTCCATAGTAAGTCTACTTGTAATTCTTGATGTCTAGAATCTCCAAATCCAAGATCCCATATTACTCTAAAGATATTTAGGCTTCCAAAAAGCTCCTGATATCTGGACGATGGTTCATCTAGCTTCGTTATAATAGCCTCTTTCAGAAAATCCTTCGCGGGTGAACAGATAGCGATTGCTCCATCGTTATGTTTCTGAGAAGGTATAAGCCTATATCTTTTTTTGAAACTTTTTAGTTCTTTAGAGTCTACCCATAAGGAATAAGTATTATCTCTGAGATAACCCATTTTTTTTAGCTGCTCAGAAGGAGCGTAGTTTATCTTCCCCGGTCCTTCCTGGATTTCTTCAATAATTTTTGGCCAAATCGAGTCTATATCTGAATTAACCGGGTGGTAGTATTTTTTGAGCTTAAAATAAGGGGTCATACTCTGCCTTGTTCGACTGTATCTGAACTTTTTTGCAAATTCGGAAGGTTCAAGCGTGGCTATCTTGGATTTAAGATCATAGAGGCTCTTTACACCAAGGCTTGACATGATCGAGCTAAATTTTGGTTGGGACAGACCAATCTTGCTACTCAACTTATAAGCAGTAAACATGTTCAGAGTTTCATCGTCTAGGCGAAATAGACAGTCTAGTATAGCTAAGGCATTTGGGCTAACAAGAGTTGTTGGAGATATGTCTACAGCTAGCTTCTCTTGATTCGAGTGGGGTCTTTTTTTGAACCCATCTATAGGCTGACGTTTAACCCACTCAAATCGAGTCTGAATGGATATATGTCCCTCTAGCGTTATGTAGCTGATTCCGCATTTATCTAGATCTTGCCTCTCGGCTTCGCTGAGTCTATTTACCAGAACTCCAGATGGGGCCATCCCATATTTCAAGCTCAACCTTAGAATATCCTGCAGATCTTTTCCGTCAGTCAAAGTGAACTTGACATTCAACAGATACAAGCTGTTTCTGTCACTTTTGACGCTTTGATTCTCAAAGGTTGGGATCGACCTCAATAGCTTAGTATATGGTTCCAGGTTTGATCTATTATTTGGCAATTCTCGAAAACTCATTATCTAGATAAATAGTCTTATCTAACTCATTAATCTTAAATATATTAATATATTATGATTTTATTAGGATAAATGTCATATCCTTTTATCTAGATAATGTTACTTTCTTTGTTCCTTTTTGTAAACGGAAAAAGGCCGGCCCCACTTTGAGCTAGAGAGGTTAATCTTCTTTCTGGGAGAAAAATATTAGAGGAGCAACAAAGTCCTTATTTCAATAAAAACAGGGTAATAGGAGATGTTTAGAGAAAGGGCTAAATATGGTGAGATAAAATGGCGTTAACCTATGGCTTTGAAAAAAACCACAAGCAGGACTATCCAAAACGACAGCTCTCGTCTGAGCCTGATACCAAAAGTCCATAACCAAGGTATAGGAGTTCGTTTTGGTTCAGTATCTATGGCAGCTTTATCGGGAAGCAAAGCAGCTTGCCCACGGTATAGTGCTTTTGCTTTTTCTTGCTACTCTTCCTTTATTGTCTCTATTTGGCCAAAGACAAAGGTTAATGTTACCGATAGAGTAGCTGAAGGACCGCAAAAGGTATAAGCCTCGCTGGGAATTCGAAGAAGAGGTTATCAAGGTAGCCAGTAAAAAATTCAACACCTACTTCTTATTTAAGAGTTCTTTTTCAGTAGATAGCATTCTGATCGATGTTGAAGCTCTCAGTTAATTGCCTAGCTGAATCGTTTATTTTGCCGGTGCTGAAATGATCGAGTTTCTGACTTGTCTCGAACGTGGTCGCTATTTCTTAGCTAGCGAACTGAAAATGGCGCGTAAGTCGCTGCTAAGTCTTCACATTGTCTAGGATGGCTAAATATCCTGCTTGGTCTCAGACTTGCATCCAAGGCCCATGGAAACCATGGACTCTAGATGGAGATTGTAGTTTGAGACTGGCGCTTGCACTGAAAAATTATGAGGTTGTTGTTCTTGTATGTCTGACGTTTGGAAGCTCTGCTTGCAAGCAGCTTGATGTGCAGATGCCTCTTCGGCAGAAGACAGACACATCGGATTCCTCTGATAAACCTTCATCAAAGAATGATCGACCAGACCCTGCGCAACCCAAGGACCAAAGCCCGGATCCTGAACAAAATCAAGAAAAGCCGTCATCAAACCCAGGCAATGTGGAGCCAGAGCCCCCAAAAACCTTTCGAGCTTCGACTTTCAATGTGGACTATCGCAATAAAAACTTCGAGCAGATTTCTGATGTTATAAACAGCGTAAGAGCAGACCAACCTTACATTGTTGGTACCCAAGAAAACCAGGAACCAGAAGCCATAGCTGGAACTAGCAGCTTGGGGCTTACAAAACTAGGCAAGGGTGTGGGAGACAATTCACTTTATTATTCAAGTGACTTTAAGCTTGTGAATCAGGGGCAAGTCGATATTGATCGGGATGGTCATGCTGAGCGAAGCTTGGTTTGGAGTGTTTATGTGATTGGCGAAAAGCAGGTTGTGGTATTCAATACTCACTTACCTCATGGAGCTATTTCTGATGTTCCTTCAGAAAGCCCGGCGCCTGCGGATGCTCATGCTAAAACTGCTCAGATGCTCCTAAATATCTGGCAGAGTGAATTTGCTGGTAGCGCAGCAGTTGTTCTCTGTGACTGCAATACAGGAAAAGTCGCAGGGCAATCATTCACCGAGGCGCTCACTCAAGGCACCTCGTTTCAGCTTGCTCAAGAAAGTGGCTTGGATCGGGTGTTCTTTACTAAAGATGCGTTGATAGAGGTTAATTCTGGTGTGGGAGGGTTCGCCACTGAAGAGTATCACCGAGTGACGTGGGCTGAGTTTTCGTTTAAGAATTGACTCCTAAACGGCCCCTAGAAGGGGCCATTTCACTATCGAAGCTCAGCGAAAAAGTCATTACCCTTATCATCACAGATGATAAAGGCCGGGAAGTTTTCTACCTCAATTTTACGAATCGCTTCCATGCCTAGCTCTTCAAAGTCAACCACTTCTACTTTCTTGATATTCTCCTTAGCTAAAATAGCCGCCGGTCCACCGATGGAACCAAGGTAGAAGCCACCATGCTTCTGGCATGCATCTGTCACCTGTTGCGACCTGTTGCCCTTGGCAAGCATGATCATCGAGCCACCGTGGGATTGGAAAAGGTCGACATAAGGGTCCATGCGTCCCGCAGTGGTGGGGCCGAAGCTTCCAGAAGGCATTCCTTCAGGGGTTTTTGCTGGACCAGCGTAGTAAACAGGGTGGTTTTTAAAGTAGTCTGGCATAGGTTTGCCAGCGTCCAACATCTCTTTGATTTTAGCGTGAGCCATGTCACGAGCCACGATCAAAGTCCCCTTCAAGTTCAATCGCGTTTTAATAGGGTACTTTGAAAGCTCTTCCAAAACATCTGCCATTGGCCGATTTAAGTCGATATCAATCGGCTTCTCAAGGTGAGGTTCGGTTTTGGGTAGGAGCCTCGCAGGATTTCGCTCTAACTTTTCTACAAACAATCCATCGGCTGTGATCTTGGCTTTGATGTTCCGGTCAGCACTGCAACTGACGCCAAGCCCCACAGGGCAGGAAGCTGCGTGCCGGGGGAGTCGAATCACCTTTACATCGTGAGTGAAGTACTTACCACCGAACTGGGCACCTATCTGGCTCTCTTGGCAGATCTCTTGAATCTTTGCTTCCCACTCTAGATCGCGGAAGGCGCGACCACCCATATTACCTTCAGTGGGGAGGTGATCTAAGTTTCCAGCGGATGCTTCTTTTACAGCTTTCAGATTCGCCTCAGCTGAGGTTCCGCCGATAACAAATGCCAAGTGATAGGGTGGGCAGGCCGCTGTACCAATAGATTTAATCTTTTCGCGGACAAACTTGGTGAGGCTTTCCTCATTGAGTAGAGATTTAGTTTGCTGATATAAATAAGTCTTGTTGGCTGAACCCCCACCCTTGGCCAGGAATAAAAACTTATACTCATCCCCAGGAGTGGCGTAGATATCGATCTGTGCAGGAAGATTGGTACCAGTATTTTTTTCTTCGAACATACTGATAGGCACAACCTGGGAGTATCGCAAGTTACGTTCTTGGTAAGTTTTATAGATTCCGCGAGATAGGTATTCCGCATCGTTCACACCTGTCCAAACTCGTTGGCCTTTTTTAGCCATGACGATAGCGGTTCCTGTGTCTTGGCATGTAGGTAAGACACCCTCTGCTGCAGTTACCGAGTTCTGGAGCAGGGTGCGAGCCACAAATCGGTCGTTATCTGAGGCTTCAGGATCGTCAAGAATCTTAGCTACCTTTTCTAGGTGGGCCGTCCGTAGATAGAACGAAACATCCTTCATCGCCTCTCGGGCCAAAACTTCTAGAGCTTCCGGTGCGACTTTGAGGACTGATTGCCCCTGAAACTCTTCCTCGGAAACGAAGTCCGTAGTGAGAAGGCGATATTCAGTGGGATCGTTTTGAATGGGAAAGGGGGCTTGGTAGCTAAATTCTGACATAGGAAATCCTTCTTCTGAGGTCGAGTGTAACTGCTTCGGCGATTGAGTATAAAGACCAGATTGAAACTGGTCAATCCGAGGGTGCTGGGATAATGTAGCTTCAAAGATGGTGTTTTAATTTACCTTGTAAGAGAACGTACTAGTATTTGCCTGACCGAAGCGTAATGACGTGTTCGTGGTCCCACAGGTCCTTATAAGATCCTAGAATAATTAAAGAGGGTTAATGTGTAGAGTGAAGTCCCTCAAAGTGCAGGTTGACGCTCGTATAGTTGACAAGTTTGCCATGGTAATGATCCATTCTACGACGAAGCTAACATCCAGATTGAATCTTTCTACTGTACCTCTAGCCCTATTTAAGCACTTCCTACTCCTGCTAACAGTAACGAGTGCTAGTCCTACTTCAGCACTTATGGATGAGGCTGCACATGGTAAATCTTCCAAATCTGGAATTCCCCAAAAAATGCGGACAAATGTTTACTGAACAGCGCAGTTTATTTCAAATTGCATGGGGCTAAGATAGCCTAATGCTGAATGTTTTCTCTTCCGGTTATACCACACTTCAATATAATCAAAAACGATCGCTTTCAACTCACTTTCATTCCTATATTTACGACGATAGAGCCATTCTTTCTTAAACCCACCGAACCAAGATTCTACATACGAGTTGTCATAGCAGTTCCCGCGACGAGACATACTTGGTAAGACGCTGTTAGAGGAACAGAAGGAGCGATAGGCTTCGCTATGTGCCAGGGGAGTGTGAGACAAATCTGCCGATAGATTAGTATAATGTTTGCGCGGTAGTGAAAGGTCTCAAAATGACAAAGAATCAAGA